>JBDNAQ010000008.1:0-6938 GCA_039768345.1 Flavobacteriaceae bacterium | reverse complement strand
CCACCACCAAAATCTATCTTCAACGATGTCCTGGAAGCGATCTCCTCCAGGATATGGTGATTGATAATCCGTTTTGCCCTTGCCCCATCTAAATCAACCAGATGGAGATACTCCACTCCATGATCCTGAAATTCCCTGGCTACTTCCAAAGGATTTTCGTTATAGACCTTTTTAGTCGCATAATCGCCCTTCGAAAGCCTTACGCACTTCCCCTCTATTAAATCTATGGCTGGAATAATTCTCATTTAATTCTTTTTTCTCAACATCCAGGTCTCCGGATCAGGAATGGATTTGAAATCATACTTTTTATACAATTCATGCGCATCTTGGGTTCGCAATCCAATACTATTAACATCTTGTAAATCAGGATGTTCAACTATAGATTCTATGAGCATACGGCCGAGCCCTTTTCCTCTGAACTGAGGATTGATAAAAAGATCCATTATCCATGCAAATACTACATAATCGGTAGCCACCCTGCCAAATCCGATTTGTTGGCTATCCTTAAACAGACCAAAACAAAGTGAATGGGCCATGGATTTTTCAATGCGCTCTTTACTTCTTCCCATAGCCCAATAAGATTTACCGGACAGGTAGGCATAAATAAAATCCAGATCCATCCTGCTTTGATCGGTACTTATGTAATACTCTTGCTCCATTTGAGATTAAAGGTTTACAAAGTTTTCAAGGATCTTTGCCCCGGCGGTACTGCTTTTTTCAGGGTGAAACTGGACTCCATAAAAATTCTCCTTCTTAAGCGCCGTACTATACTTAATCCCATAGTCTGAAACCGCAATGGTTTCATTACACAAGGGTGCATAATAGCTATGCACCAGATATATATACTCTTTATCGGGCACATCTTTAAACAAGCCGGACTTCAATTGATCTATAGTATTCCACCCGATCTGTGGCACCTTTACACCATGGTTAAACCGCAGTACATCTGTGTTAAAAACACCAAGGCCTTGCGTATCTCCTTCCTCCGAGTAATTGCATAATAGCTGCATTCCCAAACAAATGCCCAGTACCGGCTGGGTTAATAGGGGGATCAGCTGGTCGAGCCCGGTCGACTTCAATTTCGACATTGCACTGCCCGCTTCACCCACACCAGGAAAGATCACCAGGTCTGCTGATGCGATCTCTTCGGCCTGATCACTTAAAAAAGGATGTATACCGAGCCGTTCAAAAGCAAATCTGATGCTTTGGATATTTCCAGCTCCATAGTTGATTATAACGGTTTTCATGTTTACACTTTCATATTATTGTCGGGATCATAACATCCCTTTGGTCGACGGAAGTATCATCCTATCCGGGTCTCGCTTCACCGCCATTTTGATCGCCTTGGCAAAGGCCTTAAATATCGATTCGATCTTGTGATGCTCGTTATTGCCCTCAGCCTTTACATGCAGGTTTGCTTTTGCTCCATCGGTAAATGATTTAAAAAAGTGATAAAACATCTCCGTAGGCATCTTACCGATCATTTCCCTTTTAAATTCAGCCTCCCACTCGAGCCAGTTTCTGCCGCCAAAATCTATGGCAACACTGGCCAGGGCATCATCCATAGGCAGGCAAAATCCATAACGCTCCATACCCAACTTGTCGCCCAGGGCCTTGTAAATAGCCTCACCCAGCGCAATTCCGGTATCCTCAATAGTATGATGTTCATCTACTTCCAAATCTCCCTCTGTCTTCAATTGAAGATCCAGTTGTCCATGACGTGCTAATTGATCGAGCATATGATCAAAAAAGGCAATACCTGTATCTATCTGGCTTTTACCACTGCCATCGATATTGAGATTAATGCTGATCTTTGTCTCAGCTGTCTCTCTTTTGTATTCCACCCTTCGGGCTTTTAATAACAGAAAATCGTAGATCTCCTTCCAATCGAGAGTTTCCAGTGCAATAGCCGCTTGAATTTCTTCTTTAGCCGCCTTGGTTTCCCCTGCACCCAATTGAGCAGTGCCATTGATCAATATGCCCGAACAGTTCAGATTGCGTGCCAGCTCCATATCGGTAAGCCGATCTCCGATTACATATGAATTTTCCAGATCAAATTCGGGATTGAAATACGATTTTAAGAGTCCTGTTTCTGGTTTTCGGGTTGGTGCATTATCCTCAGGAAAAGTACGATCGATCACAATTTCATCGAATATAATTCCTTCATTTTCACAGGCTTTGATAATGAAATCTTGTACCGGCCAGAAGTCCTTTTCGGGATAAGATTCTGTGCCCAGCCCATCCTGATTGGTCACCATGACCAAGCGGAAGTCTAACTCGCTCACTATCCTGGCCAGATAAGTGAAAACCCCCGGGTAAAATTCAAGTTTTTCGAACCGGTCGATCTGTTCGTCGTCTGGTTCAATGATCAGGGTGCCATCCCTATCGATAAATAAAATCTTTTTTGCTTTCACCTTTTGCTCCATTATATCGAATTTAAAACTTCTAACAACCGCCTGTTCTCTGCTTTCGTTCCCACCGTAAATCGCAAGGTATTCAGGCAGAGTGGCAATCCCGAGCGGTTCCTGACTACAATCCCTTTATTGAGAATCTGATCATACCTCAGTTGCGCATCGTCTACCTTTACCAAAACAAAATTGGCCTGCGTAGGGTATATTTTGGTAATAAAGGGTATTTCGCTTAGTTTTTCCTCAAGCCATTTACGCTGAGCAATAATTTTTTTGATCTGGCCAGTAAGTATCTCTACTTCTGAAAGTCTTTTCAGTGCTGCTTTTTGTGTCAGTTCATTTACATTGTATGGAGGCTTAATACGATTCAGTACCTCGATAATCGCGCTTGATGCCCAGCAGACCCCCAGGCGTATACCGGCCATGCCGATTGCTTTAGAAAATGTCTGTGTAATAATCAAATTAGGATATTTGGTCAGCTTCTTTGTCCAGCTCTTCCTCTCGGAAAAGTCGATATACGCCTCGTCGAGCACAAGGACACCTCTAAATCCTTTTAATAAAAGCTCCACATCCTCTTCACTGAAACAGTTACCGGTAGGGTTATTTGGGGAGCAAATACAAATCAATTTTGAATTCGGATCAACGGCATCCAGGATACCATTTACATTTAGCTCGAAATTATCCTTCAGGTTTATTTCACGAATCTCTACTCCATTAACCCCTGCAAGGACCTTATACATACCATAGGTCGGCGGTGCAGTAATGATATTATCTTTAGCTGGTTCGCAAAATGCCCTGAAAATCAAATCTAAAACCTCATCACTGCCGTTGCCAAGCAGGAGATTCTTTGTATTCATTCCTTTTAGTCGGGCCAGTTCCACTTTCAATTGCCTTTGCTGCGGGTCAGGATAGCGATTCATTCCATTGTCAAAAGGATTTTCATTCGCATCCAGGAATATTTTATGAGAACCATCAGACACATATTCATCTCGGGCAGACGAATATGGTTTCAAGTCCCTAACATTTTTGCGTACGAGTGTTTCCAGTTCAAATCTCATGAGCTGCTCTTATTACTTTTCAATTGATCAAGGCGCAGACTTACGGCATTTTTATGCCCTATCAGGCCTTCCGCTTCGGCCATTACTTCAATGGTTGGGCCAATATTACGAAGCCCGGTCTCAGTGATTTTCTGAAAGGTGATACTCTTTAGAAAACTGTCCAGATTAACTCCATTATACTGCTTTGCATAGCCTTGTGTTGGCAAGGTATGATTGGTGCCAGAAGCGTAATCCCCGGCAGATTCGGGGGTATATGGTCCTACAAATACCGAACCTGCGTTTCGAAGTTCTCCCAGAAAATAAGCCTCATCTTCACTACAGAGAATATAATGCTCCGGCGCGTATTGGTTAATAAATTCAGCAGCCTCCTTCTTATCGGCTAAAAAAATCAGTTTGCTATTAGTTATAGACTGTTGTGCTATGGTTTTGCGAGGAAGTCGCTCTATCTGTTCCAGGACTTCTGCCTCTACCTTTGCTATCATTTCCTCATCTGTGGTAACCATGATGACCTGGCTGTCGGGGCCGTGTTCAGCCTGACTAAGCAAGTCGGAGGCCACAAATGCAGGATCGGCCGTGCTATCTGCCATCACCAGTAATTCACTTGGGCCTGCCGGCATATCGATAGCGGTATTATAACGGGTCGAAAGTTGCTTGGCCCCTGTAACATATTGATTTCCAGGACCGAATATCTTATAGACCCTGGGTATGGATTCTGTACCGAAGGTCATAGCCGCAATGGCCTGGATCCCCCCCACCTTAAAGATCCTTTTAACCCCACACAATTGGGCAGTATACAAAATGGAGGCCGGAACATTACCGTCCTGGTCTGGCGGGGTGCAAAGGATAATTTCCCTGCATCCGGCAATGACCGCGGGAATAGCGAGCATCAACACCGTTGAGAACAAAGGTGCTGTCCCACCTGGTATATAAAGTCCGACTTTATCTATCGGCCTCTTTTCCTGCCAGCATAAGACACCTTCGGTGGTTTCCACTTCAACTTTATCACTCCGCTGGGCCAGGTGAAATCCATAAATATTTTTATAAGCTCTTTTAATGGCAGACTTCAGTTCTGCTGATATTTTATCTGCTGCCAATTCGAATGCATCGGATGCCACCTCAAGATCCTTCAACTCCAAGCCGTCAAATTTCAGGGTATATTTCCTGATAGCCGAATCGCCCAAAGTCTTCACTTCCCGGAATATCGGATAACAGATTTTTTCTATTTCCGCGCTGTCCTGAGTAGGGCGTTGGCATATCTCCGGCCAGTCGGAACATCCTGGATTGAAAATCTTAATCATAGTACCATTTTTTCTATTGGACAAACCAGGATCCCTTCTGCGCCTTTATCTTTTAATTCCTGGATCACTTCCCAGAATTTGTCTTTATTGATCACGGTGTGGACCGAACTCCATCCTTCCTCAGCAAGTGGAAGTACCGTAGGGCTTCTCATACCCGGTAGGATACGGACGATCTCCTCGAGATTATCGTTGGGAGCGTTGAGTAATACATATCGATTTTGTCTTGCGGCAAGGACAGACTTAACGCGAAAACGTAGCTGTTCAAAAAGTGCTCTGGTGTCTTTATCTATCTTTGGAGATACCGCAAGCACAGCTTCGCTTTTTAGCAGCACTTCTACCTCTTTCAAATTATTCTTGAAAAGCGTACTCCCACTTGAAACGATATCGCAAATGGCGTCGGCAAGCCCTATGTTTGGAGCGATCTCCACCGAGCCATTGATAATATGAAGATCTGCTTTTATACCGTGTTGATCGAGGAACTTATTAACGGTATTCGGATAGGAAGTGGCGATGCGTTTTCCCTGCAGATCCTTGAATCCCTCATAGGATTGAGATTTTGGTATGGCCAGCGATACCCTGCATTTTGAAAATCCCAGTAGTTCTTCGACTTTGATATCCCCGCCATTTTCGATGATTACATTCTCACCGATAATAGCTGCATGAACCACTCCGTCACTTAAATACTGAGGTATATCACTATTTCTAAGGTAGAACACCTCGAGTGGAAAATTCCTTGCAGCGGCTTTTAGCTGATCTTTCCCATTATCTATTGAAATCCCACATTCCTTAAGGATCCTGAGTGAGTCCTCGTTCAGACGACCTGATTTTTGAATGGCTAATTTAATTCTGTTCATAGCTGTGTTTTGAACGATATATGTCTTTATCAAAATAAAAAACCCGCTTGATTGCTCAAACGGGTCTGGTATATGTGTTAATACAACAATACACAGCTACCTCGCCTGAGCGCGGATAGTACTGTGATGATGTGTATTCCTGTTTTTCATGAAGGGGTAAAATTAAAATTTATTTTGATTTCACAAAAGATTCAGGGAATTAATTATTTCCCAAAATCAGTGGCAAACCATCATCACCTGATCCTATAACCACCACCTTTGAGTTAGGTGACAGTGCGAGTTTTAAGGTGGCATCGATCCCTTTGTCCTTAAGTATTTTATCGGTTAAGGAAGCGCTCAAAATTCTGTTGGCATCTGCCTTTCCCTGAGCCTCGATACGTACTTTCTGAGCCTCTTTATCAGCGGTAACTAACCGGAATTCGTATTCCAGGGACTCTTGTTCCTGTTTCAACTTTCGTTCAATAGCCTCCTTTATTGTGGCCGGGAGGGTTACATCCCGAATGAGTATTTCGTTTAATTGAATATGCTGCCCGTCCACAATATTTTTTGTTTCCTCGAATATTTCGACCTGTATGGCATCCCGCTTACTGGAATACAATTGTTCAGGCGTATAACGCCCTACCACGCTTCGGGCCGCAGACCTAATGGTTGGCAACAAAACCCGTTGTACATAAGCTTCCCCTTTTTCCTGATGTAATTTCCCAAGATCATTATATTTTGGTTCGAACCAGGCAGAGGCATCCAATTGAATATCCAATCCATTGCTTGAAAGCACTTTCATCTTTTCAAATACTTCCTGTTGTCTTACCTCATATACAAAAACCTTGTTCCAGGGGGCTACCAGATGAAATCCTTCATCAAGTGGTGGTACATCGGTTACCACCCCACCACCAAATGTTTTGTAGAGAACACCGGCCTCTCCGGAGCCGATGGTTATGGCTGATTTGGAGATTAGAATAATCAATACTATAAAGATGAACACTGCGGGGAGTGCTATTTTAGGAAGTTTGTCCATTGTGTTTTTTTTAAATTAATCCGTTATATTTTCTGATAAACCACTCCGCTGAAAAAGCAAGAATAACGATGGCGAGCAGTATCTTAAAATCGATCAAAGATACGACATTTTGTTCGCTTTTCTGAGTGGGAAGGTAGTGATCATTATTGCTGAGATCCTGCATCAGATCGCCTGCCTGATCGGGAAAAAAACTTCGCCCGCCTGAGCGACTCGCCAGGCGTTCCAATTTGTTGAAATCAGCAGTTACATACTGCTTTTCAACATCGAAGTCGAGTATAGTAAACTGTCCGGTTCGACTAAGGCTG
>JBDNAQ010000087.1:0-5778 GCA_039768345.1 Flavobacteriaceae bacterium | reverse complement strand
ATTACCAACCACTTATACGACAACAATCAGCTTACCAGGATTTCTCAAAATATCGTTTTGGGGATCGGCGGCGCCAAAATTGTAGAAGCACTGGGGGGTTCTGATGTTTATCATCTTAATGAAGGACATGCTCTACCTGCATTTTACTATCTCCGCGACAGGGGTGTTGCCAAAAATCAGATGGTGTTTACCACTCATACTCCGGAAATGGCAGGTAATGCAGAACGCGATGGCAGGCATCTGAACGATTGTGGTTTTTTCGGCCGGACTTTAAGCCCGAAAGAGCTTCAAAAAGAAACCGTTAATGGTGGCATGATAAGTTATACTGTGTCGGCGCTGCGTATGGCGAAAAAGGCGAATGCCGTCTCTAAACTCCACGCAAAAGTCGCCCAAAAAATGTGGAAAAATTACAGTGGTATCAGCAAGATAATACCTATCACAAATGCCCAGAATCAGAAATTCTGGCAAGATCCCGAATTGGGAAAAGCCTGGCAAAAAAGAAACTCCAAATCCTTTGTTAAAAGGAAAAAAGCATTGAAAGCAGAATTGTTCCAGGAGGTGTTGGATCAGACTGGTAAATTATTTGATCCGGATGTGCTCACTATCGTATGGGCCAGACGGTTTGCGGAATATAAAAGGGCTGATTTGCTTTTACGGGATCTGAATCGCCTGGAGGCCATTATGTCTCAACCCGATAAGCCAGTACAGGTTATTTGGGCGGGGAAGCCCTACCCTACCGATTTCTACGCCATAGATCAATTTAATCATCTGGTACATCATACGAAATACCGCAGCAATATGGCGGTATTGATAGGGTATGAGATGGCACTATCTAAAAAATTGAAACTGGGATCTGATATATGGTTAAATACACCCCGTATTACGCGGGAAGCATCAGGAACCAGTGGTATGACCGCTGCGATGAATGGTTCGGTTAACCTGTCGGTCAACGACGGATGGATCCCTGAATTCCAGAAACACGGAGAAAACTGTTTTGTATTGCCCGAGGCAGACCCTCTATTGCCTGCATGGGAACAAGACCAGCAAGACAGCCACAATCTATACACTGCGCTGGAAAATGAAGTGCTCCCCACTTACTATGATAAGCCCGAAAAATGGCAAGAGATCGTTTTCAAGGGAATTGATGATGTAATACCTGAGTTCACCACACGCCGAATGGCACAACAATACTATCAGGAACTGTATTAATCGCTTATAATCATCAATGAGGCCAATGATGCCTTCCATAGGTCGTTTAGTCCCGGACGATCACTAATTTTACCGAATGGAAGCGGTATTACAAGAATCTTTAGAGCGCCTGATCGGGACCAGGCTCGTAAAAACCCTGCCGGTTTCAGGGGGTGATATTGCGCGGGCTTACCTTCTGCATACTACCACGGATCGTCTTTTCTGCAAATACTTTCAAGATGCAAAAGCCATTGATATGTTCCGCTGCGAAAAGGAAGGCCTGGAAGCCATTCAGGCCAGTGGCAACATTAATGCACCAGTGGTCCACTATTGCGATCAAATAGAAACCGGCGCTGTATTGATTATGCAATACATAGAGGCCCGGAGGCCTTCTGCTTCAGATATGTCAACGTTTGGGGCGCAATTGGCTTTGATGCACAAGGAGACAAGCCCAGAATTTGGCTGGAAATCGGATAACTATATCGGAAGCTTGTCACAAACCAATAACAAGCATTTGAACTGGGTGGATTTCTATGTGGAAGAGCGTTTGGAGCCTCAGCTTGAAATGGCCAGAAAGAAGGCTTTGCTTTCCTCGGAGGAACTACCTTCAAGTGAGGTTATGAAAAATACCCTGAATGAGATCGCGGCAAAGGTTAAACCAAGCCTTCTACATGGCGATCTTTGGGCCGGAAACTATCTGATCAGTTCCGAAGGGGAGCCCTATTTAATAGACCCGGCAACATATTTTGGCCATAGTGAAATCGATATTGCCATGTCTCGCCTCTTTGGTGGATTTCAGGATAGTTTTTACCAGGCATATGAAGAAGTATTACCCTCTGAAGGCCCGGTGGATGACAGGATAAGGGTGTATCAGTTATATTATCTTTTAGTTCATCTTAACCTTTTCGGCGGTTCATATTATTCCGGGGTAAAAGCAATTTTAAAATCGTACTTTTATTAAAGCACGCAGCGCTGTTCAGCTAAGATTAAACTACACAATATGGATCCCGTTAAAATATTAGTTGTTGGTTGTGGTCATATGGGGACCAGTCATGCCAAGGCCTACCATCAACTGGACGAATTTGAAATAGTCGGGTTGGTAAGCAGGAGGCCCGAAAGCCGGGAGCGCCTTTCCGAAACACTTGGTGGATACCCCACATTTGGAGATTACCATGAGGCGCTGGAACTTACCCGGCCCGACGCTGTCGCAATCAGCACCTATCCGGATACTCATGCCCCCTATATAGAAACAGCCCTGAATGCAAACTGTCATGTTTTTGTGGAAAAACCGTTGGCGCTGACTGTTGAGGAATCGCTTCAGCTGGTTGAGCTTGCTAAAACAAAGAACAAAAAGCTTGTGGTTGGATATATCCTCAGAGTTCATCCCGCCTGGGATAAGTTTGTTAAAATGGCCCGAAGTCTTGGTAAGCCCCTGGTGATGCGCATGAATCTGAATCAGCAAAGTTCCGGTGAACAATGGTATACCCATAAGCAGTTGATGAATTCAATGTCTCCAATTGTTGATTGCGGCGTTCATTATGTTGATATTATGTGCATGATGACGCAATCTGAACCCATTAGCGTTAGCGCGATCGGGGCCCGACTCACAGAGGATGTCGATCGTGAAATGTATAATTACGGTCAGTTACAGGTGCGTTTTGCAGACGGTTCGGTGGGGTGGTACGAGGCTGGCTGGGGGCCTATGATAAGTGAGACCTCTTTTTTTATCAAGGATGTAATGGGCCCTGATGGATGTGTGTCTATTGCAGACGATGCTAAGGGTGATTCCGATGATATAGAAGGCCATACCAAGACCGGTGCCCTGATTCGCCATTATAGCGAACTAAACACCGAAGGCGGCTTTGCAAAAAAAGATGAAATTATCAGTACAGAGGAAGAACCTGATCATGATGGTCTTTGTCTGTTGGAACAGGAGTTTTTTCTGAGGTCGATCAGAGAGGATCTCGATCTAAGTGATCATCTCCAGGATGCTGTGAACAGTCTGAGGGTAGTCCTGGCTGCAGATAAATCCTTTAGGAGTGGAAAAACTGTTGAACTTTGATCTGTATACTAAGTGAAGATCATTGAAAATGCAAAGCGGCATAGCTCCAGAATAGCGATTATCAGTAAGGGGCGGTCTCATACCTATAAATCATTATTAGATATATCGGGGTCTGTAGCATCCCGTCTCCTGTCGGGTGCCGGAGATCTGACAGAAAAGCGAATTGGGTTTCTCATTGCCCCTTCCTTTAATTATGTAGCGGTTCAATGGGGCATCTGGAGGGCCGGAGGAATTGCTGTTCCGCTTTGTGCGTCGCATCCACTGCCCTCTATGAAGTATGTTTTACAGGATTCACAAGCCGAAATGATGCTGGTTGACGATAATTATTCTGAGGCTCTGCAACCGTTGGCAGAAGAGTGCGGTATTCCTTTAATCACCTTAAAAAGCCTGATAAAGCCTGATGCTGGAATACTGCCAGACATCGATAAGAGCAGAAGAGCCATGATCCTGTATACCAGTGGAACAACAAGCAAACCAAAAGGGGTTGTAAGTTGTTTTCATCATATAGAATCCCAGATCGAAACACTGGTCGGGGCCTGGGAGTGGGATAAGAATGACAGAATTCTTAATGTACTGCCACTCCATCATGTACATGGTATTATCAATGTGATGCTATGTGCGCTTTGGGTGGGGGCTTGTTGTGAGTTTCTTCCCAAATTCAATCCTGAAAAAGTATGGAGCAGGATAGTGTCTGCAGACTTAAGTCTGTTCATGGGTGTTCCTACCATGTACTATCAGTTGATCAAGTATTATGAATCTGCAGAAGAAGATGAGCAAATAGCACTAAGTGAAGGGGCTTCTAAGCTTAGGCTAATGGTGTCTGGTTCGGCTGCCTTGCCGGAGAATGTGCTCGAAAAATGGCGAAAGATATCCGGACAAACATTATTGGAACGCTATGGTATGACTGAAATAGGGATGGGGCTCACCAATCCTTACAGAGGAGAACGCAGGGCGGGCCATGTAGGTAATCCTTTTAAGGGCGTTGAAATAAGGCTTGTAGATCAGCAACTGCGCGATGTGCCAAAAGGGGAAGCCGGAGAGATCCTGATTAAAGGGCCCAGCGTTTTCGATGAGTATTGGAATAAGCCTCAGGCCACCAGAGAAGCATTCACAGCCGATGGTTGGTTTAAAACCGGCGACATGGCGATTTTTATTAATGGCTCATACAAAATATTAGGGCGGACCAGTGTCGATATTATCAAATCGGGTGGATATAAGATTTCAGCACTTGAAATAGAAGAGGTGTTGCGTTCATACCCTGACATTAGAGATTGTGCAGTTGTGGGTCTGCCTGATGAAGAATGGGGGGAGGTTGTAGTTGCGGCCCTGGTTGGTGACCAGGACGAATTAGATTACGATATACTTGCTACATGGCTCAAGGAAAAACTTCCCTCCTATAAGGTGCCGAGGAAATATCAAATATTAAAGGATTTGCCCAGAAACGTGATGGGGAAGGTGGTCAAGGCCTCGGTAAAAGAGCTTTTCAATTCCTAAAACGATTTATGATCACAGATTTTTAATCATGGCGATGTGGGGAATTCCATCTTCCAGATACTCCTCCCCTATCGATCGGTAGCCTAAGTCGGTATAGAACTTTCTGAGATAAGACTGGGCCGAAAGCTTAACGGGGCCATTGCCATAGTATCGGGTAATGGCTTTTTCAGCTTCCAGAACAATAATCTTGCCTAAGCCCTCCGTCCTGTGACCAGGAGACACCACAATCCTTCCAATGCTCGCCTCTTCGAAATAATACCCCGGTTCAAAAACACGGGCATAGGCCAGTAGTTCTTCTCCATTCTTACCTAAAATATGCAAAGCCTGCATATCCTTTCCATCCAGATCCTGATAGGCGCACTCTTGCTCTACAATAAAGACCTCGGCCCGTAAACTTAGTAAATCATATAGCTCTGTTTTGGTGAGTTGGTCAAAAGTCTTTGTTTGGGTCAACATATATCAGTCTTGAACGATTACACGCTTGCTGTCGCACTTACCAAATTCCGGTTGGATATTTACATGGTTAATACCATATTCTTTGCGAACAAGCTCTTCTATTTTCTCCAGTATAGTATCGAACTCAGACAAATTGATGTCGCGCTCAAAATCTATATGGGCTTCAAGGTGCAACTCCTCTTCGTTGAGTTGCCAGATATGTACATGGTGAACGTTTTTAATGCTTTCTAATTCATTGATGGTCTCAACTATCTGCCGCACTTCTATGGTGTCCGGGGTAAATAGCATTAGCACCCGGGTTGAAGATTTTAAGAGATCATAACCCATATAGATCAGGTAGAGCGCAATTAAGACCGTTAGTGCGGGGTCTACCCAGTACCACTGGAAAAATTTCATCAACAAACCGCCAATTAGCACGGCTACTGAAGCCATCATGTCTGTTAACAAGTGCAGGTAAGCCGATTTCATATTCATATTCCTTCCAGCATCATTCTTTAGCAGCAATACGCTAAATCCATTTGCAAGAATCCCAAGAAAAGATAGGCCGATCACCAGGTTAGATCCTATCTCCTGAGGAT
>JBDNAQ010000086.1:0-11548 GCA_039768345.1 Flavobacteriaceae bacterium | reverse complement strand
TGGCACACAAAAGGGATCGACTTACTCATACTTGAAAACACATTATTTAGCAATGATTAGAATCATTGAAAACATTTTAGCATTAGGCGTCACTCTTATTTTATGCGTCAGTTGTTCCAGCGCTCAGGAAAGGATTATAGAAAAACCGATTGTTTTTAATGAAGAACGAATCGAATTAACCTTAGACTATCTTTCCAGTCGTTATGATCTTAGCCAAAAGGAACCGACAATCGAACCCAAAATGATTGTACTTCATTGGACGGTCTATCCGACATTGGAACAGTCGTTCGAAGCATTTAAAGAGCCTTTTCTGCCAAATTATCGACCTGATATTAAAGACATTAGCGGTCTTAATGTATCGGCTCACTTTATAGTAGATCGAGATGGTACCATATATAGATTAATGCCTGAGAGATATATGGCCCGGCATGTTATTGGATTGAATCACTGTGCTATCGGTATTGAAAATGTGGGTGGAACGGATCAAAATCCACTTACCGGGGATCAGCTGGCATCGAACATCTGGTTAGTGCATTATTTGGCTGATAAGTATCCAATAGAATATTTGATCGGCCACTATGAATACACTAATTTTGAGTCTCATGAATTATGGTTGGAGAAAGACGATAATTACAGAACAGAGAAAGAGGATCCGGGTGAGGATTTTATGAATAATGTTCGTGTTGCCACCAGCAAGTATAATTTTAAACCAATACCCAAAAAGATCGATTGATGAAGTTCCTCAGCCTTATGCTCGCTTTACTAGTTTTGACTTCCTGCTCGGCACAGGGCCAGGAGGACGATATCACTGAAATTTTGTATTCTACTTATGGCGAGTTTAAAGAATCGAGTCTCGATAAGCGAAGAATAAAGCATAGCGAGCTACAGCCATTGATTGAAAAGTTTGCAAATAATCCTAAATTCCAGGTCAATAAGGTAGGGCAATCAATTGAAGGTCGGGATCTTAATCTAATCAGTATCGGCAATGGTAGTACGGACGTCTTCCTTTGGTCGCAGATGCACGGTGATGAACCAACGGCAACCCAGGCCATTTTTGATATTCTAAATTTTTTAGATAGTCAATCGAATGTTCAGGAAAAAAGAGAAATATTTGGTCAGCTTAGGATTCATTTTCTTCCTATGCTCAATCCTGATGGAGCTGAGGTATTCCAACGAAGGAATACTTTAGGTATCGATATAAACAGGGATGCCTTACGGCTTCAATCTCCGGAGGGAGAAACTTTAAAGAGGGTTCGGGATAGTTTGGAAGCCGATTTTGGATTTAATCTGCATGATCAGAGTATTTACTACAACACCGAGCGCAGCCCGAAGCCGGCTACCATATCCTATTTAGCTCCGCCCTACAATTATGAAAAAGACATCAATGATGTTCGGGCTAATGCGATGAAAGTAATCGGTTTCATGAACGATATTATTCAGAAGTACGCACCCGGGCAGGTTGGCCGATACAGCGATGATTTTGAACCACGGGCCTTTGGGGATAATATTCAGAAATGGGGAACGAGTACAATTCTTATAGAATCTGGAGGTTATGCTGGTGATCAGGAGAAGCAGGAAATTCGCAAATTGAACTATGTTTCCATCTTGTCTGCTATTTATACAATTGCAAAGGGCAATTATGCCTCAATATCTTTGGATAAGTATTGGTCTATTCCGGAAAATGATCGAAAATTATTTGATCTTAAGCTTGAGCAGATCAGTTACAACTTGTTAGGAAAGGACTATATTCTGGATTTAGGTATCCATCGCCAGGAGATTGACGATGCCACACATATGGATTTTTGGCATAAAGGGCGTATATCTGATCAGGGCGATCTTTCTACCTATTACGGTTATGAAACCTTAAACGCAAAGGGTTATAAGCTAAGGGAAGGTAAGGTATATCATCAGGTTCTAGGATCGTTGGACGAATTGAATAATGCCAGTGTGTTAAATCTTCTCGATGAGGGATATGCCTATGTTCGGGTTAGCAAATTACCTAAAGATCAGCTTTTTTCCCCTTATTCGGTTCAAGTTATCAGCGAAAATTATGAGCTACCGGAATTCAGTTTGGGGGTTGGGAAGAACCCGACCTTTTTCCTCGAGCATGAAGGGGAGTTAAAGTATGCTGTGATCAATGGTTTTTTAATCGATTTGAAGTCCGGATCTAAACATGAGCGCTTGAATGGTCTACTATTACGCTGAGTTGCTGAGCGATAAAAGTTATCAATCGGTACTATTAAAATAGGTTGCATTTTTTATCTTTGCACACTTAAATTATGTAGTTGTTCTGACCTCGATGGCTATTGGATTCAGGCATACAGAATTGCAGGTTTGGTGGTCCCGATGGCTATCGGGAGATAGACACGCAGATTATGCAGGTGTGGTGGTCCCGATAGCCATCGGGAGATAGACACGCAGATTATGCAGGTGTGGTGGAATTGGTAGACACGCTAGTATCAGGAACTAGTGCCGCAAGGCTTGAGAGTTCGAGTCTCTCCACCTGTACAAAGAAATGATACCTTAATACTTTTTAAGGGAATAATGTGAAATACCTGTTGTGAGAAATTTAGAGAGGCCAGAGCTTTGTCCTGCCCATAGCGAGCAAATGTCTCTCTATCTGTTTATTTCAACCTCCTTAGTCTTCCTCGGAGTTTATTGATTTACT
This sequence comes from Flavobacteriaceae bacterium, assembly GCA_039768345.1. Classification (GTDB taxonomy): domain Bacteria; phylum Bacteroidota; class Bacteroidia; order Flavobacteriales; family Flavobacteriaceae; genus JAHEJJ01. The sequence goes on along the minus strand of JBDNAQ010000086.1, from coordinate 8,880 downwards.
ATTGAAGGTAACTGATCATGTAAGTATATGATTCTCGCAAAATCTTCGGCACATCACCACGACACTCTGCGTCTGGGGCTAACGCCTCCTCCCCGCAATAACAAATTAGTAAAAAAGAGTGCATTAACCTTGCATGATAGCATAAAAAACGCCCCGAATCCGAGGCGTTTTATGAGAACAATATGTGGTATCCTTAGACTTAGTTAAGGAATTAGTACCCAAAATTCAATGACCCTTCCACTCCATAAGTGAACAATAGTACCAGCATCATAAGACATGTGAGTACGATTGATGAAAACAGAGAGAGTACGAGGTTTTTATACCATCTTGATAAAGGTCCTATTGCACTCTGACGAATAATTTCGTTAATAACATCCATGGCATTTTTTTTAGCGTTAAACATTCTTTTTCAGTTTTTAGGATGTGTTAAGTTGCAAAAGCTGATCATGTAGAAATAAAACAACAGAGATGGAAAATACCCTACTTTCTACGAACTACTTCAAAAAAAAAGAGAACCGCTAAGGTTCTCTTTTTATGTATGCTATAAACAGGTTTACTGGCATCCGCCGGTGAATTCTTTTGCGTCAAATGTGGTTTGTACCGCCCCTTGCCGATCGCCATCAACGAGCTGGATGGCGAGATTATTCTCTCCACTGCCATCGCGTTTTGGACTGCAATATTCAAACAGATAAAAACTATTGGCCTGTTCCGAAACTTTTTGCGATATGTCGTTGAAAACCGATTCTAATTCCACCTCGTTTCCCGCAAACACACTAAAGGTTTTCCCGATCTCCATCAGGATCTCGGTATCGATTTCGGCACCTAATCCTATACTGAAAAAGGATATATTCCGATTCGCCTCAGAGACTGCACGCAATGCCTGTTCCTCTGAGTAGCGCGAAGCCTGATCCGAGCCATCGGTAAAAAGAACCACCGAAGCGGCGCCTATGATCTCATTTTCCCGGGTCATCTCAAGTAGCTCTTCCGCAAGATCTGTAGACTTGATTACCGCACCATATAGATCCGTTGAAGGATCAGTACTGATGTCAGATGTTATCGTGTCGATAGCAGCGATCAACTCTTCGGTGGAAGATGTTAAATCCTGCAATAAATGTAGTTCGTCCTCTCCATCGAACCAATAAATAGCCATTCGGAATGATTCTGAAGCCTCTTCCGGCATCACATTCTCAATAAAGCCGGTCGAAGCAGACTTAAGCTCATCCAGACTATTGCTGAGAACACTGTTGCTCAAATCGAGCACCAGCAATGTAGTGTTATTAAAAATTTGGGATTTTGGTGAAATCCTGGCAAACGATTCAGAAGCAGAGATCGTATTAAAGCATTCATCATTTCTTCCCTGCTCGTATATCGTAAATTGCTCGGCTGTAAGTCCGGTCACCGGAGTTCCTCCAGTATCAGACACCTTGAAGAATACAGATACCTTGCCAGGCAGACTGGTAAACTGTTCCTGAATAGATAATAAAAGATCATTCTCACCAAAACCGAGACAGTCATCAGGAAGATTTCCTAAGCCGAGCTCATTCTGATTGAGATCAAATGCCACATCGTCATCGGCATTGCCACAACCAACAAATAACAGTATTGATAATAAAATAAAAGGAAGATTGCAGTGCAATTTCATTTTCATAAGATTTAAGGTTCAAAGCTTAGAACGCAGACCCGACCTAAAAATTATGCCGTTGGATGAGTTATTAACACCAATTTAGAATGTTGATGGTTTTTTGTAGTTTAAAAGGGCCTAAAAACAGTGTTTATGTTAAGATTCTTTTGCGTGTCTATATGCATATTGAGTGTGTATCTGGCTACTTCTCAGAAATTGAATATTGCTCAAAAATTGGGTTATCCTAGAGAGTCAAAGCTATTGATCATTCATGCCGACGACCTTGGCGTCAGCCATTCTGAAAATCTAGCGAGTATAGAAGCTTTAGAATCCGGACCGGTCAATTCTGCAAGTATCATGGTACCCTGTCCCTGGTTTCCCGAGATTGCATCTTATGCCAGAAGAAATCAGCAAACAGATTTTGGATTGCACCTTACCTTAAACAGTGAGTGGGACTATTATAAATGGGGCCCTGTCAGTTCTCTGGATGCTGTTCGTTCACTTGTGAACAAACAAGGTTATTTCTATGCTTCAACAGACAGTGTGGTTCAACATGCATCACCGGCAGAGGCATTGTTGGAAATGAGAAACCAGATACAAAAGGCATACCACGCAGGTATTGAGGTTACTCACCTCGATGCGCATATGGGTACGCCTGTTTCCAGCCCCGAACTTCTGGAGGGATATCTTAAGCTGGGTAAGGAGTTTAGATTACCCGTGCTGCTAGACCGGCGTGTATATGATATTCAGAATGATGCGATTAAAGCACTACTCGATGATCAAACAGTTGTGGTAGATAGAATACTCAGTGCGTCACCTGAGGATTACAGACAAGGCATGAGTGCTTTCTACAGCCAATTGTTACGAAATCTAGATCCGGGATTGAATTGTTTACTGATACATCTTGCTTTCGACGATAAAGAAATGCAGGCGATAACAATAAATCATCCGAATTGGGGTGCGTCCTGGAGGCAGGCCGATGTTGATTTTTTTTACAGTCCGGAGTGCCGGTATATTCTGGAACAGGAAAACATTATTCTGGTAAGCTGGCGAGAGATCCGTGATAAAATCACCAGGGTTAATTAGCATTTAACTTAACGAATTGTTAAAGGAAAAAAATGCGTTTTAATTTTTGATACCTTTAAGCTATATCAATGCAAACTTTCGTAAACACTTAATACAACACATATGCCAACGTATCAATTAAATGTCAATGGAGTTGATCATTCCCTTGATGTAAGCGAGGATACCCCACTTCTTTGGGTATTGAGGGATCATATAGACCTGGTTGGAACAAAATACGGCTGCGGCATCTCACAGTGTGGCTCCTGTACGGTTCACATGGATGGGGACGCGGTTCGTAGTTGTGGAATTACTGTGGCTCAATCTGAAGGAAAATCCATCACTACTATTGAAGGACTTTCGGAAAACGGATCCCATCCGCTTCAGGAAGCCTGGAAAGAAGTAGATGTTCCGCAGTGCGGGTATTGTCAGGCAGGACAGATCATGACCGCGGCGGCCTTGCTGGAAAAAAATCCCAGCCCTTCAGAAGAGGAGATCAAAGATGCCCTGCACGGGAATATTTGCCGATGTGCCTCCTACAACCGTATCTACAAAGCAGTGGAAATTGCAGCGTCCAAAATGAACTAAAGAATCGACCTAAAAAATAAAGAATGGCAACTCAAAATACATCAATAACGTTTAGCAGAAGAGCTTTTATGAGGACCAGCTCACTTGCGGGTGGCGGTATGCTGATAGGCTTTAACCTTTTCACAGCTTGCAAACCAAAGGCAGAACCTCCTGTTGATTTGGCCAAGCTGAATTATAACGACTTTAATGCATTTATCGAAATAGCGGATAACGGAGCGGTTACCATCTATTCTCCAAATCCCGAAATCGGGCAAGGCGTGAAAACCTCAATGCCTATGATTATTGCTGAAGAACTCGACGTTTCATGGGATAATGTCTATGTGAAACAAGGAATTCTGGACACAGACAATTACACACGGCAGGTGGCCGGAGGTAGCCAGTCGATCCGACAAGGCTGGGATGCTCTAAGACAAACCGGTGCAACTGCAAGACAAATGCTTGTCAATGCGGCAGCAGCCAAATGGGGGGTTGATGCCTCCGAGTGTACGGCCAGTGAAGGAATTATTACCAATGGCAAAGGAGAAACCATGGGTTATGGGGAAGTGGTTAAGGAAGCGGCAGGAATGGAAATCCCGGAAGATGTAGCACTCAAAGCTCCGAAAGACTATAAGATTATAGGAACCGACAGGGGCAATGTAGATATCGATAATATCATCACTGGAAAGCCTCTTTTTGGGCTTGATTATAAGGTAGATGGTATGGTCTATGCCTGTGTACTAAGACCTCCGGCTTTTGGTAAAAAATTGCTTTCATACGACGATTCGAAGGCTAAGAGTATGGATGGGGTTATCGAGATACTAAAAATAGGGGAGAAGGCCAGAAAGCTGATCGAAGAAGAACCTGGAATAGGAGGTATCCTGAGCCAAAGTGATAAGGTAGTGGTAATTGCCAATACAACCTGGCAGGCAATGAAGGCTAAGGAGGCTATTGAAGCGAAATGGGAAGATGCCACAAAGCTCGAGAGTACAGAAGAACACAATGAAATTCTTACGGGTTTGCTAGATGGTAATAAGTTCGAAACCTTGCGGTCCGATGGAAATATTAAAAAAGGATTTGCCGAGGCCGATGAGATCCTGGAAAGGACCTACGAATCTCCCTTCCTGCCTCACAACTGTTTGGAACCTATGAACTTTTTCGCAGATATCAATGATGAAAAGGTTCACCTCGTCGGACCGATACAAACGCCTGAATGGAAAGCCAATATGGTATCAAAGATGCTGGGGCGTGATACTTCGGAGATCCTTCTTGAGATGACCCGAATGGGTGGCGGTTTCGGAAGACGTCTTTATGGAGACTTCGTGCTTGAGGCGGCAGAAATAGCTGATGCAATCCGTAAACCGGTAAAAGTGGTCTACACCCGTGAAGATGATATGAACGATGGGATCTACCGTATGGCCATAAAGTATCGTATCAAAGCGGGTATAAAGGATGGTAAGGTTACGACCTACCATTTGAAAGAAGCGGCGGTAAATTCGAATATGTACGGCCTTATTCCAAATTTTTTCCCTGCTGGTGCCATTGAGAACTACCAGGTTGATGCAGCTAATTACAAAAGCAATATAACCACCGGGGCATGGAGAGCTCCGTATACCAATTTTCTCGCCTTTGCGGAACAAAGCTTTTTTGATGAACTGGCTGAATTAATGAATGTAGACAGGGTTAAATTAAGGCTAGATCTTCTACAAAATGTTAAAGGGACAACCGATGAACGAATTCAATATTCTCCTGAGCGAATGGAGAAAGTCATTAAGACTGCAGTCGAAAAGTCCGGTTGGGGAAATGCCCCTGAAGGAATATATCAGGGTTTTGTAAACTACTATTGCCATAATAGTCATGTAGCCGAAGTGGCCGATGTAGCCATCGAAAACAATACAGCAGTGGTTAAAAAGATCACTTGTGTAGTGGATTGTGGAATCGTGATTAACCCTCTAGGCGCGAAAAACCAATGTGAAGGTGGTGTTATCGACGGAGCGGGTCATTCAATGTATGGTGAATTGGCCTTTAAGGATGGCGCCCCAATGGCTAATAATTTTGATCGTTACCGCCTGATACGAATGAAGGAAGCACCGGTCGTAGAGGTTCATTTTATCAAAAATGAACTTTCGCCAACAGGACTTGGTGAACCAACCCTGCCTCCGGCTGGGGGAGCCATTGCAAATGCTATTAAAGCAGCGACAGGCAATAGGCTTTATAGTCAGCCTTTTAATAAGCACGCTGATTTGTTAAAAGTGCCTGAAAAAGAAATACTCGGATAATATGACGATATTGCTTTTCGGGATTGCAAAAGACATCGTAGGTACATCCTCACTCAAGCTGCCTGTGTCTAATACCATGCAGCTTAAAACCGTTGGCCAGTTAAAGGCCCACTTAGAGAAGAATTATCCTGGGCTTGCAAAATTAAGCTCTCTAGCTGTTGCTGTGAATAGCAGTTATGCCAGTGAAGAAGATGTTATAAACAGTTATGATGAAATAGCCCTGATCCCACCTGTAAGCGGAGGCTGATCAGGGCATTATTGTGATTTTATGCTGATAGATAACCATAACAGGGAAATCAACTACGTCCGGCTGGCGGTGACTGACCGTTGTAACCTCAGATGTAATTATTGTATGCCCGCCGAGGGCATCAATTTTTTGCATTCGGACAAGCTACTGACGATTTCCGAACTGTGCAGGTTGAGTGAAGTATTGGTAGGGCAGGGAGTAGACAAGATCCGGATTACAGGTGGTGAACCTTTCGTTCGTAAAGACCTTATGATATTACTGAGGCATTTATCCGGACTGGCCGATTTGAATGATATCTCCATCACGACGAATGCCACCCTGATCGGCCCCTATATCGATGAATTAAAAGAGCTTGGTATAAGCGACATCAACCTGAGTCTCGATGCAATCAGAAGGGAGACCTTTAAATCGATCACCCGACGGGATCAATATGATACCGTTTTTGAAAATTTACATCGCCTTATTTCAGAGGATTTCAATTTACGTATCAATTTTATAGTTCTCGATGGACAAAATATCGAAGATATAATTCCTATAATGGAACTTCAGAAAGAGCACCCTGTATCGGTTCGCTTTTTGGAAGAAATGCCCTTTAACGGTGGCTCCAGACATTTCGATTCTATACATTGGAATTATAAAAAGATCCTGGAGTATATCGGGCAGCATTTTCCAGATTATGAACGATTATCATCACCACCAACATCTACCTCGATTAATTATAAAATCAAAGGACATAAGGGTAGTTTTGGAATCATTCCCTCGTTTAGCAGGACCTTCTGTGGCAGTTGCAATCGACTGAGAATTTCAGCGTCCGGTGATGTCATCACCTGTCTTTATGGTAGACCCGTACTTAATCTTAGAGACCTTCTAAGGGCCCCGAATAGCACAAGTGGAATAAAAACTGCGATATTAAAGGCGGTAGGTAGCAGAGCAAAAACAGGATTTGAGGCCCAGAATCAATACAAATCTATATTTGAGACTTCAATGACTTCCATAGGAGGTTGAATGAATGACAAACCGATAGTGCACAATGGATAATGAGAATTTATATGGATTAATTCTGGCAGGAGGGAAAAGTACCAGGATGGGTATGGACAAAGACCGTATTAGCTATCATGGCCTTCCTCAGAGCCTCTATTTGTTCAGCCTGCTCGATAAATTGTGCCAAAACACATTTCTGAGTATCAGGGCCGATCAGCAAAAAGAGTATAGTGACTATAATTTTGTAGTAGATGAAAATATTTATCGGGGCCCTTTTAATGGCATACTTAGCGCACATAAAGAAAACCCGGAAGCGGCATGGTTGGTTATAGCTTGTGATTTACCTCTTATCGACCAGGAAACGCTTCAATTATTGGTCTCAGAACGAGATAGAAGTAAAAAGGCTACAGCTTTAGCTACAGATAAAACCGGTTTGCCAGAACCACTTGCGGCCATTTGGGAAGCAGACGGACTCAAGCAGGTGCCAGATTACCTGCAAAAGATTCAGAGCAGCTGTCCAAGGAAATACCTTTTGAATTCAGATATAAAATTGGTGGTCCCGCAAAAGGACGAGGTGTTACTGAATGCAAATTTTGAAGAGGAATACCTCGAGGTAATGCAGAAACTCTCGGCCCTATGAAAACGAACCGGTACATACGCCAAATACAACTTAAAGAATTCGGACCCGTAGCTCAGCGAAAACTTCGTGAGGCAAACGTTCTGGTGGTTGGTGCAGGCGGACTGGGGGTTCCTGTATTGCAATACCTCAATGCCATGGGCGTAGGAACACTTGGTATAGTAGAACAAGACCGGGTGGAACGGACAAATCTGCACAGGCAATTGATCTATACAGAGAATGATCTGGGGCTGCCTAAAATAAAAGTAGCTGTCGAGGCACTATCCAGGCAGAATGAAGATACTCACATCGTAATACACGATACTTTTCTTGTTAAGAACAACGCCCTGGAAATCATCAGGGACTATGATGTGGTAGTAGATGCTTCCGACAATTTTGCTACCCGCTACCTGGTAAATGATGCCTGCGTTATGCTTAAGAAACCATTTATATATGGCGCCCTGCATGGGTTTGAAGGACAGCTCAGCGTATTCAACTTGAATGGCGGTCCAACTTACCGTTGTGTTTTCCCGATAATGCCAACGGTTTTAGAAATCCCAAATTGTGATGAGCAGGGAGTACTGGGAGTTCTACCTGGGATCATCGGTAGTTTTCAGGCCCTGGAAACGGTTAAGGTAATTACCGGTATTGGTGAAACAGCGTCAGGAAAATTATTGCTCTATAACGGATTGGACTCCAGTATGTATAAGATCGACATTCCTGTGATTAAGGAAAATTTAAAAATCGATAAGTTAGCATCAGATTATCAGCAGCTTATATGCGATCCATCGGTTCAGATTACACCCGAAAAATTATATTCCCTGATGAGGGAAGGGGGCACTATTCAGCTAATCGATGTCAGGGATGCTGAAGAGTATAATATGGATCATTTACCCGGATCGAAAAACATACCACTCGATGAGATCACCAATCGAAGTGATGAATTGGATATTCACTACCCTGTTTATCTAATATGTCAATCAGGGATTCGTAGTTTAAAGGCACTTCATTGTCTTTCCGAAACGAACATTAAATTTCACCTCTACCATCTGGATGGAGGCATCGATGCGTTTAAGACCCTTGTTGCCGATTAGTCCTATGGCCAAATCACCTTCCAGACATATTGAAAAAAGCACAGAGGATACCATAATCTCATTTGAGGAGGCTTATAATATCGTTTTAAATCATTCTACAGATTTTGGCAAGGAAGAGATTAATCTTGGCGCAGCCAATGGACGAGTATTGACAGAAAATGTTTTTGCAGACCGGGATTATCCACCTTTTCACAGGTCTACGAAAGACGGTATAGCCATCCGTTTTTCGGATGCCAAGACAAATACTTCATTAGAAATTAAAGGGATAATTGCCGCAGGAACTCCCCAGCAAAGACTTCCGGCAGGTGATTGCTGTATGGAAATAATGACGGGCGCTGTTATCCCTATCGATGCAGACACCGTTGTGATGTATGAAGACGTCGATTTGGATAAGGGCCGCGCTCAGCTTAAAAAAC
>JBDNAQ010000085.1:0-8409 GCA_039768345.1 Flavobacteriaceae bacterium | reverse complement strand
GGTGAACTCGAATTACTTCTGCAGGATTTCCGGCTTAATCCAAAACGCTACGTCAATGTTTCGGTTTTCGGAAAAAAACAAAAAGAATATGTTGTTCCCGAAACCGACCCGGCCAAAATCAATGAGGATCAATAAATGGAGTATATCCCTAATATCTTGTTTTTACTACTCCTGGCCGCAGCCGTTGGTTTGTTTAGCAGGAATATCAGAAGGATGGTACGTAATGTTAAAATTGGCAGGAAAAAAGAATTAAACGATAATAAAGCCCGGCGATGGCGTAATATGGCCAGAATTGCGCTGGGTCAGTCTAAAATGGTGGTTCGGCCTGTTGCCGGCCTCATGCATATCCTGGTATATCTCGGTTTTATCATCATCAATATCGAGATTCTTGAAATTGTTATCGATGGAATCCTCGGAACCCATCGGATTTTTGCACCCCTGGGTGCGGTTTATGATCTGTTGATTGGCTTATTCGAAATCCTGGCCTTGCTGGTGATCATCGCAGTAGTGGTATTCTGGATCCGTAGGAACGTGCTCCGTCTCGGGCGTTTTATCAAGCCGGAGATGAAGGGATGGCCCAAAAAAGATGCCGATCTCATCCTCTATATCGAATTGATATTGATGCTGCTTTTCCTGACTATGAACGGTGCCGATTTTCAGTTACAGAAAATGGATGTTGTACCATATGTTGAGGCTGGGTGGTTTCCGGTTAGCCAGATGTTTTCAGTGCTGTTTGCTGATATGAGTGCAGGATCACTTGTTTTAATTGAACGCGGAGCCTGGTGGTTGCATATAATAGGCGTCCTGTGCTTCCTTAATTACCTATACTATTCAAAGCATTTACATATAATCCTTGCCTTTCCAAATACCTACTATGGACGACTCGATCCAAAAGGGCAACTCGACAATCTCGAATCGGTGACCAACGAGGTAAAGCTTATGATGGACCCTACAGCAGATCCCTATGCCACTCCGGCGAATGACATCGTACCCGAGAAATTTGGCGCTTCAGATGTGATGGATCTTAAGTGGATTCAATTGCTCAATGCCTACACCTGCACCGAATGTGGGCGTTGTACCAGTGAATGTCCGGCAAACCAAACAGGGAAAATGCTTTCGCCCAGGAAGATCATGATGGATACCCGCGACCGCCTGGAAGAAGTGGGACGGAACATGACAAAAAATAACGGTGCCTTTCAGGACGATGGCAAACAGCTTTTGGATGATTATATTACCCGCGAGGAACTCTGGGCGTGTACCTCTTGTAATGCTTGTGTAGAGGCGTGCCCGATTAGCATCGACCCCTTGAGCATCATTATGGATATGCGTCGCTATCTGGTTATGGAACAATCGGCGGCTCCACAGGAACTCAATGTAATGATGACTAACATTGAGAATAATGGAGCTCCCTGGCCTTTCAATCAGATGGACAGAGCCAATTGGGCAGATGAAATGTAAGTCGCTAAAGCAAAGGTGTTTAAGCTAAGGCGCTAATAACACCAGCTAAACTAATTAAGCTAGGATCTAGATATGAACGGAGAAAATAAAGTCAGGACAATGGCCTCCATGTTTGCTGAAGGAAAAGAGCCCGAAGTGCTTTTTTGGGTGGGTTGTGCCGGAAGTTTTGACGATAGGGCTAAAAAAATCACCAAAGCTTTTGTCAGAATTCTTCAAAAGGCAGGGGTTAGTTTTGCCGTACTTGGATCAGAAGAGAGTTGTACCGGAGATCCCGCCAAACGGGCGGGTAATGAATTCCTTTTTCAGATGCAGGCGATGGCCAATATCGAGGTACTCAATGGTTATGGCATCAAAAAGATCGTCACCACCTGTCCTCACTGTTTTAATACCCTAAAAAACGAATATCCTGGCTTAGGCGGTGACTATCAGGTGATGCACCATACTGTTTTTTTAAATGAATTGCTGAACGAGGGGACTATTAATATCGAAGGGGGATCTTTTAGCGGGAAAAGGATCACTTATCACGATCCTTGTTATTTGGGAAGGGCTAACGGAATTTTTGAGGCTCCCAGAGAACTGATCATGAAATTAGATGCCGAGCTGGTTGAAATGAAATCTTGCAAAAAAAGAGGGCTTTGTTGCGGAGCAGGAGGAGCACAGATGTTTAAAGAACCAGAAAAAGGCGATAAAGACGTTAATATTGAACGAACAGAACAGGCCCTTGAAACAAATGCTGAGATTGTAGCGGCAGCCTGTCCATTTTGCAATACCATGATGACCGACGGTATGAAGAATAAAGAAAAAGAAGCATCGGTAAAAGTCTATGACCTTGCAGAATTGATCAGCGAAGCTGCTGATTTGTAGGCTTGATAAGTTCTAACCGGTGTTGTATTAGTACCGATAACAAATTCTCTTAACACAGAAAATAAATAATGCTCGTATCCATTGACCAATTACCCGAAACCTCAAGAGTTTGGATCTACCAGTCTGATCGAAAATTCAGCGATGAAGAGGTGGAATCTATAGAAGCTGCCCTTGATAACTTTATCCAGGCATGGACAGCTCACGGGAAAGACTTAAAAGCCGGTTTTGAAATACGTTATCATCGTTTTATAGTCATTGCCCTGGATCAGGCCCATACAGCTGCTTCCGGTTGTTCAATAGACGCCTCGGTCCATTTTATCCAATCGCTCGAACAAAAATTTAATCTCGACCTCCTCGATAAAATGAATGTAACTTTCAAACAAGGAGAATACATCGCATACAAATCGCTGATGGACTTCAAAAAAATGGCAAAAGAGAAAGCGATATCGGCAAAAACGGTCGTCTTTAATAACCTGGTTACCGATATCCGTGAATATCGAGATCATTGGGAAGTTCCGGCAGAGGAAAGCTGGCATAAGAGATTTGTAAAATAAATACGTAGAAAACCTTTTTTTGATTTTAACAGGCACACCCTAACAATCGCTTCCCTACAAGGGTTTGCAATATTTATATTTGTTTTAAGTTAGTACCTTAATAGAAATAAATATATGAGGAAAACACTTCTCTATTTATTTTGCTTTTCATCTCTGATCGTAAAAGGGCAATTCGGTCCGAATACTGCGCAGGACAGCCTGGAGCAGTTGCAATGGGTGGAGACCCGGTATCAAGCACTTTCACTGGAGGAAAAGATCGGACAGCTTTTTATGATCATCGCACAGTCTGATCAAGGTCCTCAGGCCACCGAAAAAATCAAGAAGCTGATTATCGACCATGGCATAGGAGGTGTTATTTTTTCTACCGGAGGTCCGGTTCGCCAGGCCCGATTAACCAATGAATTTCAGGCTGCTTCAAAATTACCGCTGCTGATCGGAATGGATGCCGAATGGGGTTTGTCTATGCGACTTGATTCGACCTATGCATTTCCATGGAATCTTACCCTGGGTGCTATTCAGGATAGCGCTATCATCGCAGAGGTTGGACACCAGATAGGTTTGCATGCCCGGCGCATGGGTGTGCATATTAATTTTGCCCCCGATATAGATGTAAATATCAATCCCCAAAATCCGATAATTGGAAATCGGTCTTTTGGAGAGGATCCCGAAAATGTAGCACAAAAAGGTCTGGCCTTTATGAAAGGTATGCAAAAGGCAGGTATACTTGCTACTGCAAAACACTTTCCCGGACATGGCGACACTGCCACTGATTCACATAAATCGCTCCCGCTGATCGAACACGACAGGAGTCGTTTAGACAGCGTTGAGCTTTATCCTTACAGAAAGCTTGTTAAAGAGGGTGTAAACAGCGTAATGGTGGCGCATTTAAGTATTCCGGAGCTCGAACCAGATCTCAATATACCTGCTTCCCTGTCGCGTAATATAATAAGAGAAATTCTGATTAATCAGTTAGATTTTAAGGGTTTGGTGATCACCGACGCCTTGAATATGAGAGGTGTGAGGGGCGATGATGATAGTGGAAATATCGAACTAAAAGCGTTTTTATCGGGTAATGATATATTACTCATGCCTAAAGACATTGTCGACGCTAAAATTACTTTGGCGAAGGCGTATTACAGTGGAATTATCAGTGAAGAACGCCTGGCCAGGTCGGTTAAGAAAATCCTGGCAATCAAATATAAAGCCGGACTGAATCGATATCGTCCCTTAGATCTAAAAAACCTGTACGAGGACCTTAATTCCCTGGAGAATAAAGTGATTGATGATCGTGCCATGGAGCATGCCATCACAGTGGTCAAAAACAGATTCGACCTTTTGGGCATTAAAAACCTCGAAAACAAGAAAATTGCCTATGTTAAAATGGGAGAGGCCGATTCGGATCCCTTTTTTAAAATGCTTAACCGATATGCGGATGTTACCCAGGTGGCGGCTAAAGATATCAGTACCTTAAAGCGAAAATTGGGTGAATTCAATCTCGTTATTGTAGGCTTTCACAAGGATAACTCTTCCCCCTGGAAACCCTATAAGTTTTCCCAGAAGGATCTTCTCTGGTTACTCGAATTGTCCAGGCAGCGTACTTCGAATGTGATATTGACCCTTTTTGCAAAACCTTATGCGCTTCTCGACATACCAGATTTCAAGGATATCGATGCCGTGGTCGTAGGGTATCAGAACAGTATACTGGCACAGGAGAAAACAGCGCAACTCCTATTTGGAGCTTTCTCCTCCAAGGGGCGGTTGCCTGTGAGTGCACACACAGAATTCCCTGTGCATACCGGATTGGAGATCCCATCACTGCAAAGACTGGGATATAGTATGCCGGAGCGTGTGGGGATGAGTTCTGGCAGACTTGCCAGAGTAGATAGCCTTATGAAACAAGGTTTGGATTCACTGATGTTTCCCGGAGCTCAGATCCTGATTTCCCGTAAGGGCCGTGTTATCTATAACAAGAGTTTTGGTAAACCTACTTATACCACAGACCGGCCTGTGAATGAAGATCATCTTTACGATCTGGCATCATTAACAAAAATTCTTGCGACCCTGCCCCTGGTCATGAAAATGGAGCAGGAGGGAAAAATTGGCTTGAACTCTACCTTTTCCAATCTCGTACCGGCATATGACACTACTGAATTGAAAGACGTTACCGTCTTAAAAGCATTAAGTCATTATGGGCGCCTGCCTTCCTGGATCGCCTTCTACCTTTCCACATTAAACAAGGAAAGAAGACCATCTTTTGAGTTTTATCGAACGAAGCCCGTAGATGGATTTTCGATCAAAGTAACGGAGGGATTATACCTTCAGGATGCTTATAGGGATTCAATTTATAACCGGATCGGGCGCCAGGAGTTAAAATCTAATAGGTATCGCTATAGCGACGTGGCCTATTATGTGCTTAAAAAGTATATCGAGGAAACTTATGACGAACCCATGGACAAGTTACTTGACCAATTTCTATTAAAGCCTTTAGGGGCGGTCTTTACAACTTATAACCCCATGGAGCGCTATCCAAAAATAAGGATCATCCCATCTGAAATTGATAATTATTACCGATACCAAACCGTCCAGGGTTATGTACACGATATGGGTGCGGCCATGCAGGGCGGGGTTGGTGGTCATGCAGGACTTTTCAGCAATGCGAACGATGTGGCCAAGATCATGCAAATGTATTTACAGGGAGGCAGTTACGGTGGTAAGCAGTTCCTTAACCAACGGACTATAGAAAAATTCAACAAGTGTTATTTCTGTGATAAGGATGTAAGAAGGGGAGTGGGATTTGATAAACCACAACTCAAGGACAAGGGACCAACTTGTGGTTGTGTTTCCCGCAAAAGTTTTGGTCATAGCGGATTCACAGGAACTTATACATGGGCAGACCCGGAAGAGGAGATCGTTTACGTATTTTTATCGAATCGTACCTACCCTTCCTCCGCCAACCGACTTCTGGTTAAATCGGGTTTACGAACCCGGATCCAGCAGGCGATTTATGATTCTATTATAAAATAGCCCGGAATAATAATACTAGTTTTGTGTATGGATCTTGAATCTAAACTCATGCCAATATGAAAATTGCAATTGTTTGTTATCCTACTTTTGGAGGTAGTGGAGTAGTGGCTACTGAATTAGGAATCGCCCTGGCCAGCAGAGGCCATGAAATTCATTTTATTACTTACAAACAACCGGTGAGATTGGAATTGTTGAGTAACAAGATCCATTTCCATGAAGTACATGTACCGGAATACCCTTTATTTCACTACCAGCCTTACGAGCTGGCCCTATCGAGTAAGCTCGTGGATACCATCAAATTATACGGTATTGAACTACTTCATGTCCATTATGCCATACCCCATGCATATGCGGGATATATGGCCAAAAAAATATTAGAGGAAGAGGGGATTTTTATCCCGATGATCACTACTTTGCACGGTACTGATATTACACTGGTGGGCAATCATCCCTTTTATAAACCAGCAGTGACGTTTAGCATCAATAAATCTGACGTGGTGACCAGTGTTTCTGAGAATTTAAAACAAAAGACGCTCGATTTTTTCGAAATTGAAAAAGAGATAGAGGTAATCCCCAATTTTATAGATTCGGCCAAATATAGTACTCAGTTCACCGATTGCCAACGGTCTCTGATGGCAGAAGATCATGAAAAGATCGTGACACATATCAGTAATTTCCGGAAGGTAAAGCATATACCCGATGTGATAAGTATTTTCAACGGTATCCAAAAAGAAATGCCAGCAAAGCTTATTATGGTAGGTGAAGGGCCTGAAAAAGAAAAAGCGGAGATCATGTGTGAAAGTCTGGGCATAAGCGACAGGGTGGTATTTTTAGGGAACAGTAACGAGATAGACCGTATTCTTTGCTTTTCAGATCTGTTCTTATTGCCCTCTAAATCTGAGAGCTTCGGACTGGCAGCCCTTGAGGCAATGATCAACCGGGTTCCGGTAATTTCTAGTAATACAGGAGGGATTCCTGAGGTTAATATTCACGGTGTTTCCGGTTTTCTCAGCAATGAAAGAGACGTTGATGATATGACTAAAAATGCACTCTTTATATTAAGTGACGCTGAGCGGCTTGAAACATTTAAAGAACAGGCAAAGACTGTGGCGGATAAGTTCGATATCAAAAATGTACTGCCATTGTACGAATCCGTCTATGAAAAAGCATATAAAGCCAACTATAAAAACACCTTCTAAAAATGAGATTCGCCATCATTATCACTGTATTGTTGACTACAATGGGTGCTTGTAAAAGCCAGAAATCCAATTCAGACATGAATGATTCGGAAAGCGGGCAGGCTGGAGAACTTTCGATGGTCATGAGCGATCTTTATGGTGGTACGGAAGCCGAAGAGATTCAGGTATTGAGATCACAGTCCGCACTCGACAAATTTTTTATGATCATAAACAGGACACGAAAGCCGGGTCTTAAGCCACCTGCTGTCGATTTTGAACAGAATATGGTAATCGCTTACTGTTCAGGTCAAACCAATAATCAAAGTCTGCCGATCCTTTGGATAACTGAAGATCCTGATCAGGGCATGGTGCTTCGGAAAAAACAAAAAGACGAAGCTAAGAATGAGGAATCCACGGCGATCGTCAGACCATTTGGCCTCTATATTATGCCAGTCACCGATAAGGAAATTAAACTTCAATCGAATCCCCGTTGAAGCCTGCTCCTAAACAGCACTGTATCGAGTATTTAGACTGATCAAAGTGTAAATTTTTTTACTGTGATTTCCGGTCTTACTTTAGTGTAGATTTCATCCCAAATCTAAACTGATGTACAAAGCTGTGATGGTGCTGGCCACTTCTCTAGTCTTCATTTCGCTGTACGCCCAGAAAAGCGAAATTGATGCCCCCGTATTGACTTCAAAAGATAGTATTGTAGTAAGCTCCTGGATGTTAGGCCTGGGCTGGAATCTTGTGAATGATTCCGGTACACGATTCAACAAGCCCTTTAAAGTAAAAAACCATTTCAATGCCGTAGCGTTTCCTTCCCGCATAAGCCTGGGGAGATACTTCAGGAGTGGGATCGGACTCGAAGGAATCGCCAGCTATAATCGATATAAGGAAGGCAATATTGTAGATGGTCTGATCAATCCGGAGGATAAGGACTATTTTGGGATCGACACCCGCTTGAGCTACGACCTGAATAAATTGGTCGGGCACACAGGATTTTTTGACCCCTATCTCGGTGTCGGGGCGGGGTATACTTACGCAAACGATGTGGGACGTGGCACCTACAATGCCGTGATAGGATTCAGGACCTGGTTTAATGATCGTTGGGCACTGGATTTTAATACCAGTGGCAAATGGTCATTTGGCAATGAAGCCTCCAATCATGTACAGCATGCCTTTGGCGTTATATACCAGTTCAATATCGAAAAAGAACTTTCTAAAAAAGGTGCTGAAAAACTGGCAATGATCCGGCAGATGGAGGCCGAACAACAAAGAGTTAATGATTCCATCGCAGCCGCTAAGGCAGCCGAAGAAAAAGCGCTTCT
>JBDNAQ010000084.1:0-2610 GCA_039768345.1 Flavobacteriaceae bacterium | reverse complement strand
TGGAAAAGGTGATCCTCAGCGCAATGAAACAGTCTCAGAGGTCTTATTTGCCAAAACTTAACCAGGCCATGACTTTGGTAGAATTTCTGGAACAGGACCTTCCCAAACGACGTTTTATTGCCCATTGCCAGGAGGGCGAAAAAGTAGATTTTAAAAGAAGGTTGGAGCCCGATAAGAAAATATTGGTCCTGGTAGGCCCCGAAGGTGATTTTTCAGATGCTGAAATTGATTTGGCCAAAAGCAAAGGATTTATACCGGCTTCCTTAGGAGAATATCGTCTTAGAACAGAAACGGCGGCTATTCTTGCCTGTACAACAGTGGCCTTTATCAATAGCCGTTAATAATCCCTTTTGTCTATTTCCAGCCTTTGGTATAAGCGTGGTTGGGGTGAATCATCTGTTTATTATCACTCATATTGTCTGATGTACATGATCGTACATTCAAAACAAGCTGTTGATGAATCGATCTTTTCATATTGATTTTGTTACTTTTGAAATCCTATGGTTCGGCCTTTAATGAAACTACTTTTTTCGACCTTAATCCTATTGGTAGCCAGTTCGGCAAGCTGTCAACAACTTGCTGTGTTGAAATATAAAGGAGGGGGCGACTGGTATTCAAATCCTACTGCACTACCCAATTTGGTAAACTTCTGTAATTCCCACATAGATACTTCCCTGGACCTTGAAACCGCCACGGTAGAGGTTGGAAGTACAGAATTATTTCAATACCCATTTATTCATATGACCGGCCATGGCAATGTTTATTTCAGTGATGAGGAGGCACAAAACCTGAGAACATATCTTCTTGCGGGTGGCTTCCTTCATGTGGATGACAATTACGGCATGGAACCCTATCTCATCAAAGAGCTAAAAAAGGTTTTCCCGGACAAAGAGTTGGTGGAACTAGGTGCCGATCATCCGATTTTCAATCAGTCATACGCTTTTCCCGAAGGACTACCTAAGATACACGAACACGACAATAAGCGGCCTCAGGCATTTGGTATTGCTAACGAGGGAAGACTTCTACTGCTGTTTACCTTCGAATCCGACTTGGGAGACGGCTGGGAAGATCAGGAAGTACATAACGATCCTGACGAAGTGCGAGATATGGCATTAAAAATGGGTGCCAACATCATAGAATACGTTTTTAATCATTAAGCTGTGAATTCGAAAACAATTAGCGATGGGATATTAAGAGCGGTAGGAATTATCGCCGGGATAATATTTTTTGGATACTTCCTTTATGAAGTGCGCTCGGTTATCGCATATATTACGATCGCGGCCGCAACCGCTCTGGTGGGAAGGCCATTGGTTGTTTTTTTACGTCACAGACTGAGGTTCAAAAATACCCTGGCCGTTATTACCACGATGGTCATTATGTTTGGTATTCTGGCCGGTGTAATTTCGCTTTTCATACCCTTAATCGCCAAGCAGGGTCATAATTTATCCCTTCTGGATATCGAGGCATTGCAGCAAAATCTTCAAAATCTCTACGAACAAATCATCGACTATTTTGGGATCAGCAATGTGGAGATGAGCAGGCGTTTCAGGGAATCAAAGCTGCTGGCCAATCTCGATTTTCGCTTTATCCCAGAATTTCTAAACTCTTTTCTGGGTGTTTTGGGCACCTTGAGTATTGGACTGTTTTCCGTTCTATTTATCGCATTTTTCTTCATGAAGGATAGTAAAATGCTTGTGAATACGGTTTTGATACTGGTCCCGGACAACAAAGAAGATCGAGTACTTAAATCGGCCGCTAAAATGCGGGATCTTTTATCGAGATACTTCTTAGGATTGGTCATGCAGATCTCTATTCTATTTGTCATCTATACGATATGGTTGTTGATATTCGGCATCGAGAATGCAGTGGTCATTGCCTTTTTATGCGCTCTTCTCAATCTGATACCCTACATCGGTCCGGTATTTGGCGGAGTTTTGATGATGCTCCTTACCATGACCAGTAATTTAGGATCTGATTTCAGTACGGTCATCTTGCCTAAAACAATCTATGTCCTGATTGGATTTGTCCTTGGACAATTAGTGGATAACTTCTTTTCACAGCCCTTCATTTTTTCTAATTCCGTGCGCTCACATCCACTGGAGATTTTTATCATTATCATCATAGGCGGATTATTATTCGGAGTTGTCGGAATGATCATCGCAGTACCTGGATATACGGTCATTAAGGTGCTTTTAAAAGAATTTTTCGCGGATAATAAGATTGTAAAATCGCTTACAAAAAATCTATAGTTTTACTTTGAATAAAGAAATATTAAATACTGGTGTTCAACAGTATATAAAAAATTTCAATAAGGATGACATTCTGGCAGTATCGTTTCAGAAAGAGATTTTTCCCGGGATCGAGAACAAAGAGCTGGTACAACAGCTTGAGGGTCGGCGAATCTGTCTAAGAAAGCTACCTCTCTGGCATACTTCCAAAGGAATATACTATCCCCCAAAACGTGCCCTTGAACAATCGTCTTCTGAGTTAACAGCACGTTACAAATCCAAACTTGTTTCTGGTAAATCCCTGATTGATCTTACCGGTGGATTCGGGGTTGATAGTTTTTTTTTAAGCCAACAGACAGACCATCTCACCTATTGTGAATTG
>JBDNAQ010000083.1:0-8844 GCA_039768345.1 Flavobacteriaceae bacterium | reverse complement strand
AATTGAATCCGAATATCCAGTTAGGGGTTTTGCTTCGGGACGAACACCTCGATTTGATGGAGCGATTTAGAACGGATGGTGCTCTATCTATTCCTAAGCTTATCAGTGTGGATCAGAAAACTGGTGATATTCTGGGAGAATGGGGTCCCAGACCAGCTCAAGCTGCGGAAATGGTTAGGGAGTATAAGGAAAAGTATGGAGCACTCACACCTGAATTCAGAGAGGAACTTCAACGGTGGTATAATACCGATAAAGGCAAAAGCACGCTTCAGGAACTCCTGGACCTACTTTCCCTGGAATAAATAGGTGATCGTCCCGATTTGGGAACGCTTATTAGAACTATCGAACCGGGCCTTGAGAGCATATTTGACCGCATTATTTACCAGACACCAGTCGTTCGTATTGGAACTATTACTGTTATAATCTGCTTCGACAACATTTCCCAAAGCATCCACCTCAATATTGATCACCACAGTACCTCCATTAATACATGTATAAATAGGAGGAGGGAGTTCATAGCTGTTCCGATTTACAAGAGAATAAGACACAGAAGTTCGTTTTTCAGACAATGCGGTGGTGTATTCTTTTTTCTTGGCATCCTTTTCACCCAGTTTCTGTTTTCTTTCTTCCCTGAGTTTGGCTAGTTCTTTCAGGCTGGCCTCATATCCCGATTCATCGTTGAGGAATTCCCTGTCCGATTCCTGCTCTGCCATTAGCTCTTCGAGCGATTTTAATGGTTCCGGGTTGCCGATACTGGGTTTCGCAGTTTCATTGCTCGCCATATGGCTTTTAATAGGATCGGCCTTTGCCAGGTCCTGAAGCCGTTCTTCTTCCTGTTCAAGCAACTCCAAAATATCCTCATCGGCTAAACTCATCTCAATAATGTACTCTTCCTTTGTCTCCGATCCCAGATGAATATTATACAATAGTAGTATGATAATGGCAAGGGAGAAGAAGGTGATGATGGCCGAGAGCTGATTCCTGTTTAAATCCATACTTTATTAACCACAATTACATCCAAATATTATACTAAGCTACTGAATCTAAAGGAAATGTGAATTGTTATAGTTCATTCTCCTTCCGTTTTGAGCTTTTCACCGAATTTCTTCGGATGTACTGCATTATTTACGTTGAAATCACCTATTCTGGTTCTCCTGAGAGATGATAAATAGGCCCCACATCCCAATTTCTGTCCAAAATCGTGGGCCAGTGAACGAATATATGTTCCTTTGCTGCAACGGATCCGGAAACCTACTTCGGGCATATTAACCGAGAGGATCTCAAACTGAATTATTTCGACTTCACGGGCCCTGATGTTGACACTTTCGCCCGAGCGGGCATATTCATATAGTCGTTTACCATCCTTTTTGATGGCAGAATATACCGGGGGTACCTGGCTGATTTTACCCTTGAACTGGGCTGCCAGGTCTCTGATCATCCCTTCTTCGATGCCATCCGTATCGTAATGCTTATCGACCTGGGTTTCCATGTCGAAAGAGGGAGTAGTGGCTCCGAGGGTAAAAGTGCCTTCATACTCTTTCGGTGCCGATTGAATCTCGGAGATCATTTTGGTGGCTCTACCGGTGCAAATTACCAGTAGACCGCTGGCTAGGGGGTCGAGCGTTCCGGCGTGCCCCACTTTTATTTTTCGCAGCCCGAAGCGTCTTTTAATAGCCCATTTAATGGAATTAACGGCATCGAACGATGTCCATTCAAGAGGTTTATCGATCAATAAGACCTCACCCTTTAAAAAATCATCTCTGCTCTTTAATCCGATATTCATATTAGTATTCAGCTCCAGTATGCGTAGCCAATTGCCAGCAAACCTACCAGCAGGCAGTAGATAGCAAAATAGGTTAGTTTGCTTTGCCTCACCAGCTTAATCATCCAGGTACAGGCTGCTAATCCGGCTATAAAAGCAGCGATAAACCCGGCCGACATGGCTACAAATCCTTCAGCTTGAAAATTTATATCACCGCTGATGATGTCTTTTGAAATTTTACCAAGGATAAGCGGTACAACCATTAAGAATGAAAAACGAGCGGCTTTATTTTTATCGACTCCCAATAACACAGAAGTTGAGATGGTAGCCCCACTCCTTGAAATACCCGGAAGGATTGCTATGGCCTGTGATATTCCGATGATAAAAGCGCTTCCGAAAGAAACCTGCTTTTCGGTATTTTGGGCCCTGTCGGCAAAATATAAAAGCAAGGCGGTAACGATCAGCATGAATCCCACCAACTGGATATTGCCTCCAAAAAGAAGTTCTAGGGAGTCTTCGAAAAACAGCCCTACCATTGCCGCAGGTATCATTGAGATAAGGATTTTTAAAGAAAAACGGGTCTGTTCGTTCCACTTAAACTGCAGTAATCCGCTTATGATCTCCCAAACATCCTTTCTGAAAACTACTATTGTACTTAAGGCGGTAGCAAAATGAAGTACTACGGTAAACAAGAGGCTTTCCTCCGGAATAGATTGGTCGCCTAATATAGCTTTACCCAGTTCCAGATGTCCGCTGGAAGAAACCGGAAGAAATTCTGTCAGACCCTGAACGATCCCGAGGATAATGGCATCTAAGATTTCCAATTAACTCTTTTTCTTCTTATGGGGATTAAGCAAAATGGCATAAACTTCAATACCGAGGCCAAGGAGCACCAGGGTTGGTGCTAACCGAATCCTTCTGAAACTATATATATCCGGATTAAAAATGTTGGGATCATCGCTTCCTCCTCCGCTCATCAATATGAAACCAAGGGCAATAAAAATAAGCCCGACGAACATAAAGAGATAATTCCGCTTTTGAAATATGAATTCCGATGGAGGTTTTTTACCCGCTTGCTGTTTCTTACCCATGTGGCAAATTTAGTAATATAAATCGTCTGTCCTAAGGTTGAGAAAACGTTGGGTGGCAAAATATGTACTGATCAGTGAGATCAGGATACCGAGCACCAATACTCCTAAAAAGAGGGAAACCAGAGAAACAGGATCCTGTAAGAGGTTTAGTTCCGGGAAATTCCTGTCGAGATAGTATAATACTACTCCCAGGGTAATCAAGGCGAGAAATGCCCCTAACATCCCCAGTTTGATATTGGTCCAGATAAATGGACGCCTTATAAACTTTTTAGTGGCCCCGACCATCTGCATGGTTTTGATTATAAACCGTTTTGAATAAATGGATAATCGTATAGAGCTGTTGATCAACAATACGGCAATAATGGTGAAAACAGCACTGGCGATCAGTATCCAGAAACTGATATTTTTAACATTTTCAGTAAGCAGCGCGATCAATGGCCGATCGTAGCTCACCTCTTCCACATAGGTATTTGCCGCGATTTCAGCCGCGATCTCTTCGATCTGATCGGTGGTCACATATACGGCGTTCAGCTGTACGTCTATCGAATTTTTAAGAGGATTATAGCCCAGGAATTCGATAAAATTTTCTCCGATTTCCTCGCTATGCTGTTCTGCCGCCTCTTCCTTGGAAACATACATGGCAGACTTGGTATATTCGGCCATAACAAGGCTTTTCTGAAGCTGATCTACTTCCACCTGTTTAGCGCTATCCTTTAAAAAAACCGATATGGTGATCTGTTCTTTAAAGTGGTCTGCAAGTTTCTTGGTATTCATGACAAGAAGACCCAGAATACCCAGCAAAAACAACACAAGGCCGATGCTGAGCACCACCGAAAAATAGGAGGATATTAGTTTTCGCTTTTGATAGCGTTCAAAAGACTTGCTCATAGGGGCTATTGAATGTGTAAAAATAGGAAAGTAAATCGAATAAACTTATTTTTGCGTCTTACCGAGATCAAACAGCGAATATGAGCTATAAATTCAGGGAAATAGAGGCCAAATGGCAGCGTTTTTGGGCAGAAAAACAGACCTTTAAAGCAGAAAATACCTCCGACAAAAAAAAATATTATGTCCTGGATATGTTCCCTTACCCATCAGGGGCTGGTCTGCATGTGGGGCACCCTCTTGGCTATATTGCAAGCGATATTTATGCGCGTTACAAACGGCACAAGGGTTTTAATGTACTGCACCCAATGGGCTATGACTCATTCGGATTGCCGGCAGAGCAGTATGCCATTCAGACCGGTCAGCACCCTTCTATTACCACCGAAGCAAATATAAATCGTTATAGAGATCAATTAGACAAACTTGGATTCTCCTATGATTGGAGCAGGGAAGTGCGTACTTCAGATCCGGGCTATTACAAGTGGACACAGTGGGTCTTCATACAATTATTTAATTCCTGGTATAATAATAAAACAGACAAAGCAGAACCCATAGATACCTTGATCCCGTTATTTGAAGTCGCGGGTAATGAAGAGATAGATGCTGCATGTGACGAAGATATGTCGTTATTTTCAGCTGAAGAGTGGAAGGGCTATAGCAAAAAGCAACAACAAAAAGTTCTCCTGAAATACAGACTAACCTACCTGGCGGATACCGAGGTGAACTGGTGTCCTGGGTTGGGAACCGTACTTGCCAACGATGAGATTGTAAACGGCGTATCCGAAAGAGGGGGCCATCCCGTGGTGCGTAAAAAGATGACGCAGTGGAGTATGCGGATCACCGCCTATGCACAGCGATTATTGGAGGGTCTGGATCAGATAGACTGGCCACAGCCACTTAAAGATGCACAGACCAATTGGATAGGCAGATCTGAAGGAGCCTCTGTGGTATTCTATACCAAAACCGACCAGCAAAACAAAAACCAATATCCCATCGAAGTTTTTACAACCAGGCCAGATACAATATTCGGAGCTAGTTTTATGACTCTGGCACCAGAGCATGAACTGGTCTTAAAGATAACATCTGCCGAACAACGGAAAGAGGTAGAGGCTTACGTAAAATATACTTCAAAACGCTCTGAGCGCGACCGGCTTTCTGACGTTAAAACCATAACCGGCGCTTTTACTGGGGCCTATGCAATTCATCCTTTTACAGGAGAAGATATTCCTATCTGGATCGGAGATTACGTGCTGGCCGGATATGGAACAGGAGCGGTGATGTCTGTCCCCTGTGGTGACCAGCGCGACTATGATTTCGCCAGGCATTTTGGAATCCCTATACCCAATATTTTTGAGGGGGTAGATATTTCCGAAGAGGCTTTTGCTGATAAGGCTAATACCGTGATGGCGAACTCCGATTTCATCAGTGGTATGAAATATGAAGATGCATGCCGTGCTGTTATCGATGCCCTTGAAGAAAAAGGACAGGGCATGGGAAAAATCAACTATCGACTGAGAGATGCTGTGTTTAGCAGACAACGATATTGGGGCGAACCATTTCCGGTTTATTATGTTGATGGCATGCCTCAGATGATCTCCGAGGAACATCTTCCGCTGCATCTGCCGGAAGTTGAAAAATACCTCCCGACAGAGACTGGAGATCCTCCTCTGGGCAATGCTGCAGTCTGGGCATGGGATACCGCATCTAACACCGTGGTCTCAAACGACCTGATCGACCATAAAACGGTTTTTCCACTTGAACTTAATACGATGCCGGGCTGGGCCGGAAGCTCGCAGTACTTTAATCGTTATATGGATCCCGGGAACGACCAGAAGATTTTTTCTAAAGAAGCCATTGAATACTGGCAGGATGTAGATTTGTATATAGGCGGTATGGAACATGCCACTGGCCATTTACTTTATTCCCGTTTCTGGCAAAAATTCATGTACGACAGGGGCTGGGTGCTCAAGGATGAATATGCTAAAAAGCTGATCAATCAGGGGATGATCCTGGGGACCAGCGCATTTATTTATCGTGAAGAAGAGTCAGGAGCGATAATTTCGAAAGGTATGATTGGTGATAGAACGGTAAGTCCCATACATGCCGATGTATCCCTGGTCAATGCTTCTGATGAACTCGATATCGAAGCATTTAAAACTTCACGACCGGAATTTTCTACAGCCGAATTTATACTCGATGAAGGAAAATATATTGTCGGCCGTGAAGTGGAAAAAATGTCGAAGTCGAAATTTAATGTTGTCAATCCCGATGCCATTTGTGAGGAATACGGAGCCGATTCACTAAGGCTTTATGAGATGTTCCTTGGACCCCTGGAGCAAGCCAAACCATGGAATACTGCCGGGATTAGCGGCGTATATGGGTTTTTAAAGAAGCTTTGGAAACTATACCATGGAGGACCGGAAGGGACTTATATGATCAGCGATGAACCCGCATCAGCGGAGTCCTTAAAAACGCTGCACAGGACGATTAAAAAAGTAGAAGAAGATATCGGTCAATTTTCATTTAACACCAGTGTCTCTACCTTTATGATCTGTGTTAATGAGCTTACAGCTCAACAATGTAATCAAAGGGAAGTTCTGGAACCCCTGGCGATTCTGATCAGTCCATATGCACCGCATATTGCCGAAGAGCTATGGCAGCTTCTTGGTAATAATTCTTCTATAGCTACGGCACTTTTCCCTGAATTCAAAGAAGAGTTTTTGGTTGAAAGAAACAAAACCTATCCCATATCCTTTAATGGTAAAATGCGTTTTACGCTCGAATTGCCACTCGACATGAGTAAAGAGGAGATTGAAGAAGCTGTTCTCAAACATGAGAAAACCCATAAACAATTACAGGGAAGGGCTCCTAAAAAAGTTATCGTGGTGCCCGGCAAAATTGTCAATATAGTGGGCTGATTATCACTTGAGTCATTCATTATTCAATATAACTACAATATCTGCTCGCTTCAGGATTAAGAGAACCAGGTTCTGTCGAGCTGTTTTTCCGGCTAGTCAGTAAATCCCACGAAGGGAGGCCTTTTAATAACAATTATTATATGATACCCCCCCCATATTTTAGGGGTTCAATGTAAATAAAACATTATTTTCGTAGATAAACCCCTCTATTTTATCGAGTATATTACCAAATAAGTTATATTTATCACAATTTTACTAAGCAATTGATAAAATAATAACAACATGATCATCGGGGTTCCAAAAGAAATTAAAAACAACGAAAGCAGGGTTGGGATGACACCAGCTGGAGCAAATGAATTAGTTAAAAATGGCCACCAGGTATATATACAATCAGATGCCGGGAGTGGTAGTGGATTCTCGGATGAAGACTATCGCAAAGTAGGAGCCTCAATTTTGGAGGATATCGGGGAGGTCTATCGGTTGGCGGATCTTATCGTAAAAGTTAAAGAACCGGTGGAACAGGAATATTCACTTATCCGACAGGGTCAGATCGTTTTTACCTACTTCCATTTTGCATCGAGTTGGAAACTTACGCAGGCTATGCTCGAGAGTAAAGCAATCTGTATCGCATACGAGACGGTTGAGGATGAAGACGGCAGTCTTCCCTTACTTACGCCCATGTCTGAAGTTGCTGGTCGTATGGCGATTCAGCAAGGGGCTAAGTATTTGGAAAAACCTGTTAAGGGCCGCGGAGTACTTCTGGGAGGTGTACCTGGCGTGGCACCGGGGAAAGTACTGGTCCTTGGGGCCGGGGTGGTAGGAACGCAGGCTGCAAAAATGGCAGCAGGACTTGGAGCTCATGTCACCATCCTCGACCTCGACATGAAGAGGTTGCGATATATTAATGATGTCATGCCTAATCATGTGGTGACAGAGTATTCCAATGAATACAATATCAGAAAGCATATCCAAACTCATGACCTGATCATAGGGGGTGTTTTACTTAAAGGTTCGAAAGCACCCAAGCTGATCAACAGAGAAATGCTCAAAACGATGAGGCCAGGAACCGTTATTGTTGATGTAGCGGTAGATCAGGGAGGTTGCGTGGAGACGAGTTACCCAACCACCCATGAAGACCCAGTTTATATCATTGATGATGTGGTTCATTATTCAGTGGCCAATATGCCGGGAGCTGTCCCGTATACCTCTACTGTTGCCCTTACCAATGTTACCTTGCCCTATGTGATGCGATTGGCCAACTATGGTTGGTGGGAAGCCACCAAAAAAGACCCCGGACTTAATAAAGGGCTAAATATTGTAGAGGGAGAAGTGGTATATAAGGAGATAGAAACTGCTTTTGAACAGGAAGCGGTACTGCTATAATGGCACAACTTGTCAGAGAACAGCCCCCCGTCCTAAATTGGCGGGGTTTTTGCTTTTCTAGATGAAGAAAAGTAGTTTTACAAAGACAAAATATTATCATTATGATGACCTATTATATATTGATTGGAGCGATTGCCCTGGTGAGCTGGATTGTCAGCAGCAGGCTTAAAAGCAAGTTCAATCATTACTCGAAAGTACATCTTCGGAATGGCATGAGTGGAGCGGAGATCGCTGAAAAAATGTTGTCAGATCATGGTATTCGCGATGTCAAAGTCGTATCGACCGCCGGGATGCTTACAGACCATTACAACCCTAAAAATAAAACGGTAAACCTTAGCGAAGGGGTCTATCACCAGAGAAATGCGGCCGCAGCTGCTGTTGCCGCCCATGAATGTGGCCACGCTGTGCAACATGCTCAGGCTTATGAATGGCTAACAATGCGTTCTAAACTGGTACCGGTAGTAAGTGTTACCTCAGGGATGTCTATGTGGGTGGTTTTTGGCGGGTTACTGCTGGGCGCCGCCGCCGGAGTAGGCTTCGGATTCTACATAGCGGTTGCCGGGCTGATCATGATGGGCCTGGCAACGCTCTTTAGCTTTGTCACCCTGCCTGTGGAGTACGATGCCAGTAACCGGGCTCTGGCCTGGCTCAGGAACAAGAATATGGTAACCCCGGAAGAGTATAAAGGTTCTCAGGATGCACTGAAATGGGCAGCAAGAACCTATTTGGTTGCCGCCATTGGTGCATTGGCCACTCTGGTTTATTGGGGCCTACAGGTTTTTGGCGGACGCGACTAACCCCACTT
>JBDNAQ010000082.1:0-25270 GCA_039768345.1 Flavobacteriaceae bacterium | reverse complement strand
GTGGGATCATTTGTAAGGGTAAGCGTAGTCCCGGTGAGATCCAGATCTTGCAGTTCGTCGTTGGGATCCCCGCTACCACTGCTAATAACGTTTGCAATTTCCTGATCTACATAAAACTTAGTCGCTGCATCCTGAGGTAATTGTGGGTCAAGAATATTATTGATAAAGTTCGCATTACCATCTGTACCTAGTGCCAGTACCTGTGCGAGATCCTGGGTCTCGTTAATGTCTATCAGCTGGATAGCTCCCGCCTCATTGGTGTAAGTGTAAGTTCCATCACCGTTATCGGCCAGGGTAGAAATCGAGGTATCACTGATGATTGTGATATTTCCTCCGGCATCGGTAAAATCGTAGGTGCCATCGCCATTATCCACCAGGGATACCGTGCCTGCTGAAGCATTGATCTCATCTATGGCATCCTGTACATTGTTTGCCGCCAGTCCTGATGTGGCATTGTCATAAGGGAGGGCGCTGGCATTGGAATCGATAATATAATCCGTACCCGCCTCATCGGTATAGGTAAAAGTACCATCTCCATTATCAGATAATGTAGATAAGGAGGTATCACTGATCACCGTTACATTCCCTCCTCCATCTGTAAAATTATAGGTGCCATCACCGTTATCGGTAAGATTTATGGTGCCAATATCCGTGGCATTAGCAGCTATAGCAGTCTGCAAGGGCGTATCATCGAAAAAAGCCCCGTTATCACTTCCGGCCACCACCGAATTACCCGCATCCGCACTAACGATATTAGCGCTGGTTATAAATCCCGCATCATTGGTAAAGTCATTTAATGTCACCTGGTTATAGTCGATCTCCGAGTCTGTCACCGAATTATCGCGCAATTCTTCATTTCCAACGGAATCCGGTGCCAGTTTCTCAGCGGTTATCGAATTGTTCTGAATGTCGACCGCGCCGATGCTAAAATCTACAATGTTGGTACCACGGATCTCTCCGACTTCGAAATTGAAATTATCATCTGTTTGTGTGATGACGATAGTGGGAGCAGGGTTAACGATAGCATCAGCGGTAAGCGTAAGACCCAATGTCTCACAAAGGTTTAACCAGATAGTCCCGTCGAAGAAATATACACATTGATTTTCGATATTGAATATCAATGCGCCTCTCAAAGGGGTAATCGCATTCATCTGGGCATCTGTTATTCGGGGGATGACCAGCACGCGGTTGGTGCTCTCCAGTTCAAGTACAGAGTTCGGATCCAGATTCTGTGGATTATCACCGATCTTGATCTGCCCGAATGCCGTTTGACCCAAACAGAAACTCAGTATGAAAACTATGAGTTTTGTTTTAAAAGATCTGAGCATGTTACTCGCTTTAGGGTCTGTTCCAATCACCATATCACTATTTTATTCTTATGGTAAATTCCACATGCAATACTCCCGAAGGAGGATGGTTCTTTTCTGTTCAATCCAGACTAACAAAAATAAGACTATATCAACATTCGCCTAACTTTCTGCCCTTAAATACAAGTTTATGGGGTGAACAGACCTAAGAAACAATGCGAATCAGTAAAATAGGGCCTGGCAGTAATGTGTTTCTTCTTTCCGGACCAGGAAAATGACCTGGCATTATGACTACATTAACATAAGTTTAATGGATAGAAATTTTTTTTTAAGGGTAAGAAAGCATTTCTTTATCGATGGTTAATCAAAACCTGGGAGTATATTTTATGAAGCGGATTTTACTTTTGGTCGCTTTTGTTTTTTGCGGTACCATGATTTTTGCCCAGCAAGACGAACGACAAATTTTGAGGGGCAAGGTTCTCTACCGAAACAGCAATGTAGTTAATGAGAATGTGATCAACAGCACATCGGAACGGGCTACTATAACCAATGATAATGGCGAATTTGCCATCCGGGTGAAGCTGAATGATGAACTGGTCTTTACCTCGGTAAATTATCAGATTGAAATCGTAAAGATAACCCAGGAGATATTAGATCGTAACCGTCTAGTTGTAGAGGTTAACGAAAAGGTGACCGAATTGGATGAAGTGGTGGTCAGTCCGGAAAACCAACAGAAATTTCTTGAACTGCAGAATGAGGATTTCAAACAGTTCGACTACGAAACAGACCAATCAGCAGACGTGGTGAATATTGCCTCAGACCCCAAGTTGACAAGCCTACAGGACGGCTTAAATTTTGTCAATATTTTTAAAGCCCTTTTCCTGTCAAGGCAAAAGGAAGATCCGGATACTACTCCACTGAAAATGAGTGATGTACTCCGACAGGTTTATGAAGATGAATTCTTTCTAACCGACCTCAAAATACCCGCCGATAAAATCGATGATTTCCTGATCTATTGCGACACACAGATGCCGCCTAAATCTCTTCTAAAGCGAGATAATGAATTTCAGCTGATCGACTTCCTGGTCGATCAAAGTGAGATTTATTTAAAGCAATTAAATGCCGAAGAATAATTGGCTGATACTTTATTTGTTATTTGCCTGTACCCATGCACTGGCTCAATCTCCTTTTACCCGAAACCTGGAGGGCAAAGTAGTGAATAAGGGGGAGGGCATCGCCGATGTCCACGTGATGAATACGAGCCGGAATAGAGCAACAATAAGCGAGGAAAGCGGCAAATTCACCATTGGTGTAAACCTGGGAGATACCTTGCTTTTTTCAGCCGTACAATTTAAACGTAAAACATTGGTAATATCAGGAGCGATGCTTGAAAGCATCAGGATCGAAGTACCTCTGGAGGAATTTGTGAATGAACTCGATGAAGTAATCCTAAGGCCTTATGATCTTACCGGTGATCTGACCAGGGATATGAAACAGATGAAAACCGATGGGGTGGTGACGGCCTCAACCCTAGGGCTTCCGAATGCTTATGTTAAACCTCTTACTCAGGCTGAACGTTTAAAACACGAAGCGACTACAGGCGGCGGACTTGTGCCGCTTAACCCTATCTTAAATGCAATTAGCGGCCGTACAAAATATCTTAAAAAACGAATCGCAACAGAAAATAAATATGCAAGGACGGATAGAGTCAGGGCTTTTTATCCCGATTCCCTTTTTGTAAAGGAACTCAGCATCCCTGAGTCCAAAATCGACGATTTCATGTATTATTGTGAGGTGGATTTTGCTTTTAGTACTGTTGTTGATACCCACGACCGATTAAAAATCTGGGAGTATCTGAAAAAGAAAAGCACCCTCTATCGCAGGGATAATGAGCTCGATTAAATCTATGGTATTAAATTTGTACATTATCTGCCGGAGCAAATCTTCATCAAAGATCGATTAAAACCTTCTCGGGTAATAGGCGTAAGTGTTGAAACATGTCAATTAGATTGGCCAAATATTTAATATTCCTCTTAGCACCATTGCTGATGGCATCTTCGCTGCATAAGTTTTATGTAAGTGTAACCAATATGCAGTACGATGAGGCGGACCAGGCATTTCAGATCACCACCAGGATTTTCATAGATGACCTGGATGAACTTTTAAAAACCCGATATGAAATCGATTCGAGGCTTGGAACGGAAAGAGAAGATCCCCGATCAGGGCCAGTGATTGAAAAATATCTGGCAACTAAAATACGAATCAAGATCAATGGACAGCTGCGCACCCTCAACTACCTGGGCAGAGAATACAAAGACGATTTGATCATGTGTTATATGGAATTACCGGGGATAGACCTCTCTGAATTAAATTCTATAGAGGTCGAAAATAATTTGCTAACAGAACTTTTTGAGGAACAGCAGAATGTGGTTCATATTAAAATCGGGAAACAAAAAAACAGCTTTATCCTGGTGCGGGAAAATAATAAAGGTATGTTAAACTTCTAAGTCATACCCTCAAATTTTGACCTAAAAATCCTATTTTCGGGCACCAAAATTCCCCGTACAATGGTTTATATCAAGAAGTTATTAGCGTTATTAATCCTGTTTTCCACAAGCTCGGTTATGGCGCAGCAGG
This sequence comes from Flavobacteriaceae bacterium, assembly GCA_039768345.1. Classification (GTDB taxonomy): domain Bacteria; phylum Bacteroidota; class Bacteroidia; order Flavobacteriales; family Flavobacteriaceae; genus JAHEJJ01. Next base: position 21,326 of record JBDNAQ010000082.1, on the reverse strand, counting down.
AGACCGAATCTGAAAGAGCTCCCGGACATAACAACCAAAGTAAGTTCCGTCAGATGTACCAGGAATTTGCTACTCCAAACACCTACAGATCGGCTTCCGGGGCGCCCGGACCCCAGTACTATCAGCAACAGGCAGACTACAAGATGGATATCGAGTTAGACGATGTCAACGCTCGTATTTATGGTCAGGAAACCATTACATATCATAACAATTCACCTGATGATTTGGAATATCTCTGGATACAGCTCGATCAGAATAGGAGGTCTAAGGATTCGAAATCTCCTCTTCGCAATGGCAATAGTCTATCCCTTGCCTATCAAGCCGGCCAGTTTAGCGGGGAATTTATGAAGCAACCTTTCGAAGGAGGTTTTAATATAGAATATGTTCAGGATGCCATGGGGAATCCAATGCCCTATACCATAAATCAGACAATGATGCGTATCGACCTGCCCAGGACACTAAAGAGCGGTTCGCAAATATCTTTTGGGATTAAATGGTGGTATAATATTCCCGATCATACCATAAAAAGAGCGCGCTCCGGATATGAGTATTTTAAGGAAGACGGGAATCGGGCTTATGTAATTGCACAGTTCTTCCCGAGAATGGCGGTTTACAGCGATGTTGAAGGCTGGCAAAACCATCAGTTCTGGGGTAGTGGAGAGTTTGCCCTGCCATTTGGGGACTATGAAGTCAATATTACCGTCCCCGATGATCATGTCCTCGATGCCACCGGCCTATTGACCAACCGGAAAGAGGTCTTTAGCAAAGAAATGTTGAAACGTTTCGAACGGGCCAAAAAGAGTTATGATACCCCTGTAATGATCGTTACGCAGGAAGAGGCTGAAATGGCAGAGAAGTCTTTTTCCGAAAAGAAACAGACCTGGAGATTTAAAGCCGAGAATGTAAGAGACTTTGGATTTGCTACTTCGAGAAAATTTATTTGGGATATGATGGCGGTAAAGCTTGGTAACAGGGATGTCATGGCTGTTTCGCTTTATCCAAAAGAGGGAAATCCCCTTTGGGAAGAATGGTCCTCGAAGGCCGTTGCCAGTACTTTGGAATCGTATTCATCACATACCTTCGACTATCCTTATCACAAGGCCATTTCGGTACATGCTAAGAATCAAGGCATGGAATATCCGATGATATGCTGGAATTATGGGAGACCTAATAAAGATGGTTCTTATTCAGAAAGGGTCAAATTTGGGATGATTTCGGTTATTATTCATGAAGTAGGCCATAATTTCTTCCCTATGATCGTGAATTCGGATGAACGACAATGGGCCTGGATGGATGAAGGCCTTGATACCTTTATGCAATATCTGGCCGAACAGGAGTTCGGGGAAGAATATCCTGAGGCGATAGGACCTCATTCTAAATATCCCTCACGCAGAGGTGACCCTTCCAAGATCGTACCCTATATGAGCGGTGATCAGAATGCGCTTTCACCCATAATGTCTAACCCTGAGAACGTCTATAATCTCGGACCGAACGCCTATGGAAAACCTGCTACGGCTCTCAATATCCTGAGGGAAACAGTGATGGGGAAGGAGCTTTTCGATCATGCTTTCAAGACCTATGCGCAGCGTTGGAAATTTAAGCACCCTACTCCGGAGGACTTTTTCAGGACCATGGAAGATGCATCGGCTGTTGACCTCGACTGGTTCTGGAGGAGTTGGTTCTATACCACCGATTATGTGGATATTGGGGTAAAAGGGGTAAAAAAGTATTATGTGACTAATAAACCTTCACCAAGGCTCCAGGAATATATGGCAGCAAGAAATATCACCGAGGCCGATCTCCCTCCGATGGTTTACCTGGCGGAGGAAGATAATGAGACCCTCGATCCTGCTTTGGTTGGGCAGACACCTTCAGAGACGTCCATGCCGCTGAAAGACTATATGATGGATCATATGACGGAAGAAGAAAGAGCCCAGGTGGAAGAACCAAAGTATTTTTATGAAGTGGTTTTCGAGAAACCCGGAGGGATACCCATGCCGCTAATTGTGGAGTACACTTATGCTGATGGCAGTAAGGAACAGGTCACCTATCCACCGGAAATCTGGAGAATGAACGACGAAGAAGTAAAACGGGTAGTTTCATCCCAAAAGGAATTGGTCGGGATTATTGTCGACCCAAAAGCAGAAACCGCCGATATTGACATCACCAATAACGCCTGGCCTAAAAAAGAGCAAAAAACGGATTTTGACAAGTTCAAAGAAAATATTAAAGGCAAATAAAGCGTTATACCAACAGGATAGAAGAGTCCCGGTTTTTATCGGGACTTTTTGTTTTTAGCATTATATTTGTGTGTATGTATAGCCATATGGCATTATTCATAAGTGGAGCAGAAATTTTTTTCATCATGTTTGTAGTGGTGATGGTCTTTGGCGCGGATAAGATTCCGGGAATTGCAAAGAACCTGGGAAAAACCATGCGCCAGTTGAAGGATGCCACCGAGGATATTAAACAAGAGATCCACAAAAGTGCCGAAAAGCAAGGGATCGATACCAGTTTCACCGACGACATCAAGAGTGAATTTGAAAAGGTGAAAAAGAATGTGGATGATGTTACAGGTACGATTAAGCGGAAATAACCGGTTGAATGCTCAAAAAACTGTTTGAATGGGATAAAGAGATCTTTATTTATCTCAATACGCTTGGCATCGAAGAATACGATACCTTCTGGACGGTAGCCACTGAAATCATTTCCTGGACCCCACTTTTTATACTTTTCTTTGTGCTGATCATGATGGCTTACCCGGGTAAAGAGGGTGTTTATAGGTCATTAACGGTGTTATTACTCTTGTTCCTGGTGCTTATTGCCACCAACTTAACAAAAGATTTTTTCGAACGTCTCAGGCCTAATAACGAAGAACACCTCAGGGACCTGATCAGAATACTGATCCAGCCCAAAGGATTTAGTTTTTTTTCTGGCCATGCAGCAACTTCGTTCTCGATGACCACACTGGTATATCTTTTTCTGCGAAAAAAAATGAAGTTTACCTGGTTACTGTTCTTCTGGCCCGTTATTTTCTCCTTCAGTAGAATTTATGTCGGGGTTCATTACCCTTTTGATATCCTTATAGGCACTATTGTGGGCATCCTATTCGCTTTCCTTTTTTATAAAGGCTACCAGCGATTTATAGGACACGGCTGAAACTCAAGCCATCCCTCACGGGTAAGATCACCGTTTCCAGTTTCGGATGCTCTTTAAGCAAAGTGTTATACTCCTGGAGTTTCCTGGTCGCCATATCTTTTTTTGCCGGTTCTTCAGCCACCTTGCCAGACCACAAGACATTGTCGGAAAGGATAACGCTGCCGCTATGGGTTTTTTCGAGAACTAATTCCAAATAATCGGGATATTCCGTCTTTTCAGCATCGATAAATACCAGGTCAAAACTCAGTTCTATTTGTGGTATGATCTCAATTGCGTTCCCTGTATATTGCACGATGCGGTGGCCAAACGGACTTTGATCGAAATACCTGCGTTGCATATCGTGTAATTCTTCGTTGATGTCGATCGTATGAAGGTTTCCGCCTTCCTGAAGACCTTCTGCAAGGCAAAGTGCTGAATAGCCGGTGTAGGTCCCGATTTCAAGAATATACTTTGGTTGTAACATTTTAGAGAACATACTTAGTACCCTGCCCTGGTAATGTCCTGTGATCATGCGGGGTTGGACGACCTTTAAATGGGTTTCTCTGCTAAGTTTGCACAACAAATCAGGCTCATCCTGAGAGTGCGCTGTCATGTATTGTTCCAAAGATTCCGGAAGAAAATGCATTAGATCAATTTTGGACAAAAATAGGGATTAAAGCACTATCTTAGAGTATATTATTTCCTGGGGATTATGGATAACATTCGTATCAGGGAGGCTGTTTTGAGCGATCTGGAAACGCTATTGACCTTCGAAAAGGAACTGATAAAAGCCGAAAGACCATTTGATGAGTGTATTCGTCAGGATCCAGTGCATTACTACGATCTTAAATCTCTGATCGAGGATAAAGAAGTTGTTGTTGTGGTGGCAGAATACAAGGGAAGGATCCTCAGTTCGGGTTATGCATATTCGAAAAAGGCGAGGTCATATCTCGATCACGAGAATTACGCCTATCTGGGCTTTATGTATACTATACCGGAATTCAGGGGTAAAGGGGTGAATTTGATGATCATTGATTCACTTTCTGACTGGGCCTCGAAGAAAGGGCTTTCGGAACTAAGGCTTACGGTATATGATGAAAACCAGCCAGCAATACGAGCATACGAAAAGGCGGGTTTTAAAAAGCATATCATCGAAATGCGCCTGAGAAAAACTTGATTGGGATTCCTGGTCTGATTTTAGAGGGCATATCGTATTTTTGAAGAAACGGACTGTATGCAATTTCAAAACCAGCTCTCTTTCGCCCGTGAAATGGACCAGAAGGATCCGCTGCGCAGCTATCGGGATGCCTTTCATTTTCCTAAAGTGAATAATCGTCCTGTAATCTACTTCACCGGGAATTCCCTGGGACTGCAACCAAAACGCACGCAGGCATTCGTAGAGGAAATTATGACCGCCTGGAAGGATTTGGCGGTGGAGGGGCATTTTTATGCCGACAAACCCTGGTGGGATTATCACGAACGATTAGCCAGGCCATTGGCAGCTGTTGTGGGGGCTAAACCCGAAGAGATCACGGTGATGAACACCCTGACCATTAATCTGCATCTACTAATGGTCTCATTCTACAGACCAGATTCCAAGCGAAATAAAATTCTTGTCGAGGAAAAGGCTTTTCCCTCCGATCAGTATATGATTAAAAGCCAGGTAAGATTTCATGGCCTGGATCCGGCATCGGCCATTATCGAGCTTAAGAAAAGAAAAGGAGAACATCATTGGAGGACAGAGGACATTCTGGTAAAGATCGAAGAAGTAGGAGAGGAGCTTGCTTTGGTTCTGATCGGAGGTGTTAACTACTATAACGGCCAGGTCTTCGATATGGAAAAGATTACCAACGCAGCGCGATCCAATGGAGCAATAGTAGGCTGGGATCTGGCGCATGCCGCTGGCAATGTTGAGTTAGATCTTCACCGCTGGGGAGTAGACTTTGCAGCATGGTGCAGCTATAAATATATGAATAGCGGCCCCGGGAATGCCTCCGGTGTATTTATCCATGAACGACATCTTGGAAGAAACGATATTCCCCGTTTCGAAGGGTGGTGGGGCACTAAGAAAGAGAGCCGTTTCTTGATGAAACCTGAGTTTGAACCTATGGATACAGCCGATGCCTGGCAAGTGAGCAACGCACCGGTGCTTTCATTAGCGCCATATCTGGCTTCGCTCGAATTATTTGAAGAGGTAGGGATGAAGGCACTTATTGAAAAGCGCCAACTGATCACAGCCTATCTCGAGTATGTTTTACAGGAGGTTGGCAGGGAAGTAAATGGTAATTTTGAGATCATCACGCCGGAAGAGAGAGGTTGCCAATTATCTGTTCTTTTGCATGGCGAAGGCAGGGCGTTATTCGATCATCTTATGAAGAAAGGAGTCATTGTGGATTGGAGGGAACCCAATGTGATCCGATTGGCACCTGCACCCTTTTACTGCAGTTTTGAAGATATGTACCGTTTTGGCCAAATTCTGAAAGCAGGGATTGAATCTAAATCCTGATATTTTTTGATTGAATATGATGCAAATCGAACACGTAGCAATTTGGACTGAAAGGCTGGAAATTCTAAAGGAGTTCTACATCAAATATTTCGATGCCATCCCCAACGAGAAGTATGTTAATACAGATAAGAACTTTGAGAGTTATTTTCTTAGTTTCGGATCCGGAGCACGTTTGGAGTTGATGAAAAAGACAGGTATTCCTGCCAATAAGAATGACACGGTTCTGGCGCAACATCTGGGGATCATACATCTGGCATTCGGAGTGCCAAATATGGATCTTGTGGATAAAAAAGCACGAGAGTTGGAGGCCGATGGATTTGAGATCCTCAGTGGTCCCCGTAGAACCGGTGATGGCTACTACGAGTTTGAAACCTTGGACCCCGACCGGAATCGTCTGGAGGTAACTGCTTTGTATACCGAATGATTGTATATTTGTGGCCTTCGTAACAAGGTTGGGAATGAAATCTCTAAAACTCATACTAACAAACCCGAGATATTTTGGTCCGGCCTGGGTGTTTGCAAGCTTAAACATCCTCTTTGGTACCTGGGCGATCTATATACCCTTTGTCAAAGAAGATCTGGGAATTAATAAGGCGACCCTGGGTATAGCGATATTCTTTCTTTCTCTTGGGGTCTTTACGGTATTTCCGATTGCGTCGCGTATTATCAACCGCCTTGGTGTTGGAAGAGCAACCTGGATCGGGGCTATATTGATTTGTCTGACTGCGATATTCCCGCTGATTGCACCGAGCTTTATCACACTGGTTATCGCTTTGTTTTTTTTCGGAGCTACCAATGGATTTACCGATATTTCCATGAATACCCTGGTCACGGAGATCGAAAAAGAAGATCAGCAAAACTTTATGTCGGCCTCTCATGGTTTTTTTAGCCTTGGTGGGGTTTTGGCAGGATTAGGCAGTTTTTTGATTCCTGTTTTAAACGATAGGGCACTCCACATGGGCATCGTTGTGATCCTGGTTTTTATAATAAATTTCCTGTTTCGCAACAACTACAAAAAGATCGTTGCAGCCCCTATTGAAAAAGAACCTTTTAGTTTTAGGAATTTTAAACCGCTATTGTTATTGGGGATTGTTTCCTTTATAGTGATGGGGAGCGAAGGGGCCATAGTAGACTGGAGTGGCCTTTTTCTTAAAGAGGTAAGCATTGCCCCTGAAGCTTTATGGGGGGCAGGATTTCTTGGGTTTCAAACACTCATGACGGTAGGACGGTTTCTGGGGGATGCGATCAGTTCCCGTATTGGTTCAGTTAAAATTGTGGCCATTGGGTCCTTTATTGCAATACTGGGATTCATACTTGTGTTGAGCACCGAGATATTTCTTGCGATTATTGGATTTGCGCTCACCGGATTAGGCTTTTCGGTCATAGTTCCTGAATTATTTAGAATAGGGGGTAATGTAAAAGGGGTCGAATCCTCCCAGGGTGTTGCCTTTATTGCTGGTTCTGGTTATTCCGGTTTCTTGTTAGGGCCTGTGATCCTGGGATTCATTGCGGAAAACTTTTCATTGAACTCCACTTTTATAATCCTGCTGATATGTACTGCAGGCGTTTTGCTGGCCACAATACCTATGCGCCGGAAAAAGGGACAAAAAGTTGGCTAAAATTAATTTACTTCCAGTCCTGAGAAGTACAAGTGCCATGAGGCATCTTCCACTTTATGCGAGGTGGAAAGTTCGAGTCCGCCTACATTTTTATATTCTTCCCAGGTAGTCGAGAGAGAAGCTTCAGCTTGATTTGATTTCCTGAAAACCCACTCCCGTATCAGATAATCATCGCCAAAGTAGAAATCATATGCATCGCCTGGTGTATATCCCCCCTCATTTCCATAGACGATAGTCAGCTTCTGCATATTTTCCTTGCTGACGGGTGCCATGACGGAAGATTCCAGGCTATACGTAAAATTGTCCTGATCCCAGACCAGATTAAAAGGAGCCAGAAGCCAGTATTTATCATTGATAAATCTCGCATCTATATCAAATAGTGTACTATCTATCGAAGTTCGGTAGTAGGTGATGGTATCGGTAGCCGAAATGTGGATAACTTGTTGATCTGAAATTTTCCAACGCCAACTTCTATGGAAATGAGAGGTATCTCTATCAATATTGAAGGTAAATCTCAGCTCGCGTACCTTCGACCAATTATCGTATCCATGTGCAGATGCAATTTTATCGATAACAGACAAATTTTCTTCCTGCTTTTCTGCCGGTTTCTTTTTCTCTGGTTTACATGAAAAAAGGAAGAGGATCACAGCAATGTACAGGAGGATATTCTTCATAATATGGTTTTTATCAAATATAATAGCTTTTAAGCGGATCAGCTTTGTCGTAGAAGCTTTTCTAATGGAATAAAATCATTAATTTTGACAATTAACAGAAATCAATATATGAGCGCAAAAAAGAGCAAGGTACAGGAAGCGATCGATGAAAAGATGCTGGAAGAACGAAAGGTTTTTCTATGGGGTATGGTAGATGACGATTCAGCAAAACATGTAATCGATCGGTTGTTGTATCTGGATATGCAAAACAATAAAGAAATCCAGTTATTCATCAACAGCCCGGGAGGCTATGTAACTTCAGGTTTTGCAATTTACGATACTATTACTTCGCTAAAGAGTCCGGTTTCGACCGTATGCACGGGATTAGCTGCCTCTATGGGTTCTATTCTTCTCTCGGTGGGTAAAAAGGGACGCCGTTTTATCCAGCCTCATGCCAGAGTAATGATCCATCAACCGAGTGGTGGAGCGAGGGGCCAGGCCTCCAATATTGAGATACAGGCCAAAGAAATTCTCAAAACCAGGGAACTCGGAGCAGAGATCCTTGCAAAAAACTGTGGACAGACCAAGGAGAAGATCATGACAGATTTTAATCGTGATTACTGGATGAGCGCAGAAGAATCTGTGGACTACGGTATCGTAGATAAAATAATCTCTTAGGATAGCCCGGGTTTAAAGAAATGAAAAGTCCTTCGCCAAATTAATGGGAAGGACTTCTGGATATATATAGACGCCTTAGCGGGATACTTCTATTATAGATACGTTTCAGATATCTAAATAGATGTTCTTCTCATGTTAAAATTCAGCTGAATTGAGAGCTGAGGATTTCGCTGGTTTTCTAATACAAGCAAAAGTTCACAATGCCCTAATTTTGTTACCTTTATACCAACATCTTCAAGGCCGCAGAGCCAGCTCATGACACAGATCAGTAAAAACATCGCTATAGTCGGCTCAGGTTTGGTAGGTTCTTTGCTCGCTATATATTTACGAAAACGCGGACACAAGGTCACTGTCTTCGACCGCAGACCCGATATCAGGATGGTAGAGTTTTCAGGAAGATCGATAAATCTGGCGATGAGCGACAGGGGCTGGAAGGCTTTACGACATGTGGGTATCGAAGATCAGGTTCAGCAACTGGCCATCCCATTATATAAGCGTGCGCTACATGTAAAGGGCAAACCGATGTATTTTCAGGAATATGGCAAAGAAGGCCAGGCGATCTGGTCGATTTCCCGGGGACTGCTGAATCGTAGAATGATCGATCTTGCAGAAGAAGAAGGCGCCCAATTTCGTTTTGATGAAAAAGTATGGGATATAAGTCTTCATGAGGCCAAACTCTTTACTGGTGAGACCGAAAAAGGAGAATGGGAAGAATATCGGTTCGACATCGTCTTCGGTTGTGATGGCGCATTTTCCAGGATCCGGCATAAAATGCAGAGGCGTTCACGATTCGACTATTCACAGGATTTTATAGATGTAGGGTATAAGGAACTTACCATTCCGGCCAATCCGGATGGCACCCATAAGCTCGAAAAGAACTCTTTTCATATCTGGCCCAGAGGACGTTTTATGTTCATTGCTATGCCCAATTTGGACGGCAGTTTTACCTGTACCCTCTTTCTTCCTTTTGAAGGGAAGGTCTCTTTTGAAAACATAAAGACCAAAAAAGATTTAACCGATTTTTTCAATACCTACTTTCCAAATGTCAGTAGTGAGATCGAAAATCTAAGCCGGGACTTTTTTAACAACCCCACCAGTGCCCTGGTGACCATGAAGTGCTATCCCTGGACATACTGGAATAAAGTGGCGCTAGTAGGCGATGCCGCCCATGCCATAGTCCCTTTCTATGGTCAGGGTATGAATGCAGGATTTGAAGATATTTATGAACTCGATCAACTTTTGGAAGAAATGGGAGACGATTGGGCAGCGATCTTTGAGAAGTATCAGAAACTTCGAAAACCCAATGCTGATGCCATTGCGGAACTGAGTTACAGAAATTTTATTGAAATGAGTGCCAAGACGGCCGACCCAAAATTTTTACTTCAAAAAAAAATAGAGAAAAGATTTGCTCAGAAGTATCCTGAAAAATGGATACCTGCCTATTGGAGGGTCACTTTTTCAGACAGGCCATATTCCGAAGCCCTGCTTATGGGGGATATCCAGGAGAAGATCATGAATGAAATCATGAAGCACCCCAATATCGAAGAACTCTGGGATTCGGAAGAAATTGAATTGAATATCCTGGAGCAGCTCCATACACAGGCTAAGGATTCAATCCTTTATTGAGTTCTTCATCTCAGCCCGCCTCATCGGCATACTGTCGATCAGGTCAAAAATCTCTTCGGCCGATACAACAAAAGGCCTTTTAAGTTTAATGCCCCCATCCTTACCTATAAGTACGATGCCCTTATAAAAAGTATCGGGGACGGTGTTACCAATCCATTTAACGGCCTGGCCATTGTGGTCTAATACCTCATTTTCCCGGACTATAAAAATCCTGACATCCCTATCCTTCATTGCCGGGCCAGATCCTTCAAAGGTTTTTAATTGAGGATGATCCCCATGCTGATCAACATCCGGATTCATGATGAAAATCAGCCTGTTCTTCCATAGGAATTGATCAAGAGACTGTGCACTGGAAGATAGACAGCTGAGAAAGATCATCATAATGGCTGCGATTGTTGTATACATGTGGTATAAACTTAGTAAAATAAAAAAACCACCGATTTCGGTGGTTTTTATGTCAGATAATGCATCTGATTAAATATTATTGAACATTTTTTTCATCTTATGCTGTTCTTCTTCTGCCAGTCCGGAATCTACCAGTATTCGCCCACTATGTTCATCGGTAATGATCTTTTTGCGTGAGGCAATCTCTACCTGTACCTGGGGTGGAATAGTAAAAAAGGAACCACCTGACGCCCCACGTTCGATGGGGACAACAGCCAGGCCGTTTTTTACATTGTTGCGAATTCGCTTATACGCCTTTACCAGTCGTTCTTCGATTTGCTTCTCGTATTTTTGAGATTTTGCAAGCAGGGCCTTCTCTTCTTTTTCAGTTTCAGCCAAAATGGCATCCAGTTCGCTCTTTTTGTGCTTTAAATGGGCTTCCCTTTCCGAAAGTTTTTCTTTGGTTTCTGTGATTACCTCTTTCTTCTGCTCGATCTGTACCTTGAACTCTTTTATGTTTTTTTCGGCCAATTGAATTTCCAATTCCTGAAATTCTACCTCCTTAGACAGCGAATTAAATTCACGACTGTTGCGGACATTTTTTTGCTGATCTGCATATTTTTTGATCAGAGCCTTGGCTTCGTCGATCAGATTTTTCTTCGCGCTTATTTCGTAATTGACAGTTTCAACGTCGGTTTTCAGCTTATCCATGCGGGTTTTCAGTCCGAGGACCTCGTCTTCCAGGTCCTGAACTTCCAATGGGAGCTCACCTCTTACATTCCTGATCTCGTCAACTCTGGAATCTATCAATTGTAAATCGTAGAGTGCCCTTAGTTTATCCTCGACCGTTACTTCCTTCTTTGTTGCCATATTTTATGAATAGTTGATGGGATTTGTTCTGACTTCCGATAAAGAGATTGCAAAATTAGGAATTTTTTTCTTAAGATAATCCGCCAAAAGGTTTTTTGTAAACTGCTCAGATTCAAAGTGGCCGATGTCTAAGAGCAAGATGTCCTCTTCAGCCTCGAAGAACTGGTGGTATTTAATGTCTGAAGTAACAAGAACTTCGGCTCCCGAATTCCTGGCCGCGGCTATGGCAAAGGCACCGCTTCCACCCAGGACCGCTACTTTTTGAACCTTTCGCCCCAGAAGATTTGAATGCCTTACCACAGGGGCATGCATCCGATCTTTTAGATAGTTGATGAAATCTGCCTCGGTCATAGGTTTGCTTAGTTTCCCTATCATACCCATACCCTGATGTTGATGCCGGTTTTCCAACTTATAAACCTCATATGCGACTTCCTCGTAGGGATGGTGATCAAACATGGCTTTCAGAACCCGCTTTTCAGCAGACCTTGGAAAGGTCATATGAATTTGAACTTCCTTCTCAAAGTGAATTTCTCCTTTTCTACCCTTACTGGGGTTGGACTTGCTGCCTGGCATAAATGATCCGCTACCTTCTACCGTAAAACCACAATGACTATAGTGCCCCATTTTACCTGCTCCGGCATCGAACAGGGCATTCTGTAACTGTTCTGCATCCGCTTCGGGCACGTAGGTCGTAAGCTTCTTGATGGCATCCTTGCCGGGGATGAGGATCTTTGGATCTTCGATATCGAGGGCCTTACAAATCGCATAATTAACTCCCAGGGGGGAATTATCCAGGGCGGTATGCATCGAATAAATGGCAACATTGTTTTTTATGGCCTTTATCACAGACCTTTCAACATAGGTCGACCCGTTTAGTCGTTTTAAGCCTTTGAAGATAATCGGATGGAAGCTTACAATGAGGTTGCAAGCTTTGGCCACCGCTTCATCGACAACGCTTTCCAGGGTGTCAAGGGTGATAAGTATGCCGGTCACTTCTGCTGAGGCATCTCCCACCAGTAATCCAACATTATCGAAGTTTTCAGCGTTTTCCAGTGGGGCCAGAGCCTCCAATACGTTGGTAATTTCTTTGATGATCATTTTGAAAATATAGGCAGACCAAAGATAAAATATTATATTTTCGCTCCGATGCAACTCCTGAGAAAAATCCTTTGGCCGTTTTCTCTGCTCTATGGACTAGGGGTACTCCTGAGAAACCTGTCCTACGACCTGGGATGGCGAAGCGTCAAAAGTTTTCAAACCCCTACTATTTGTGTGGGCAACCTAAGTTTGGGAGGAACAGGTAAAACCCCGATGATCGAATGGCTCATCCGTCATCTTTCATATTATGAAAAGATTGCGGTCCTGAGTCGTGGTTATAAAAGAGAGAGCACTGGATTCCAGGTGGCAGGAGCAGACAGCACGGCTTTGGAGATCGGTGATGAACCCTTCCAGATTCACAGAAAATTTCCTGCCGTTGTGGTGGCTGTAGACGGCGACAGATGCAGGGGTATTTCGAACTTGGAAAAAGACTTCCAGCCCGATGTCATTCTTTTAGACGATGCGTACCAGCATCGGAAGGTAAAAGCCGATTTCTATATCTTGCTCACAGCTTTCAACAAGCTCTATCCCTCAGACCAGTTTATTCCCACTGGCGAATTGCGAGATGCCAAAAATCAGGCCAGGCGCGCGAACCTCATCATTGTCACCAAATGTCCGCCAGGCCTTGATGAAGGATCGATGGCGACAATTCGAAAGAAGCTGAAACCGACTAAAGATCAGGAGGTATTGTTCTGCTCTTTGAGCTACTCCAGCAGGCTGATCGGTACCGAAGGTGAATTGTCTTTAGATCAGCTTCCTAAGGAGTTGGTGACGGTGGCTACGGGCATAGCATCTCCCGGACCATTGTTGCAATATCTTAATGAACTCGGTTTGGAGACAAGGCACCGTAGATTTGGGGATCACCACCAATTCACCTCGGCCGAACTGTCGGACCTCTCTAAAGAAAAAATGATTATCACCACGGAGAAGGATTATGTACGCGGGTTAAAACAACTGTCTCAGGCCTATTATCTGGAAGTACAACACCGGTTCCTGGCCGATGGAAAACAAGGCATCCTGAAATCCCTTAATGGATTAAAGCGTTGATTTTTTGAGTTTTTGATCTACGATATTCTCCCCGATCTTATGATAAAAAACCTCTGGTTTAAACGGTTTTGTCACCACATCGTTGCAGCCGGCCGCGTAGAAACTTTCAAGACTGTCGTCTAAAGAGATAGCCGTAAGGGCAATGATCGGTGTTTCCATATCAAATTTTCGAATTTCAATGGTGGCTTCAACACCACTGATGCCTGGCATATGAATATCCATCAAAATACCATCATATTCATTCTTTGAGGCCATATCTACCGCCTCATGACCATTATTGGCGATATCGCAGCTTATTTCGCGCTTATTGAGCATTTTACGGGTAATCACCTGGTTGATCTTATTGTCTTCAACCACCAATACATGAAGCCCTTTTAAGTCGTATTCCTTCTCAATGATCTCAAACGGGATATCATCAACAACACTATCCTTGCTTTTTAATGTCAGTTCAAAGAAAAACGAACTCCCTCGCCCCACCTCACTATGTAATTGAATGCGGCTGTTAAATAAGCCCAACAGGCTTTTTACTATGGTAAGCCCCAGTCCGGTACCGCCATATTCCCGGTTGATCTGGATGGAACCCTGCTCAAAACTGTCAAAAATATGTTTCTGTTGTTCTTTGGATATACCTATTCCGGTATCTTTTACTTCAAAGTAAATCGTGACTTCCTCCTCTACCTTTTTCACAAGTTTAGCGATCACCTTTACCTCACCTGATTTTGTGAACTTAAGTGCGTTACCCACCAGGTTCATAAATATCTGCGACAGTTTTAACGGGTCGCTCATCAGGTAGCGTGGGATAGACTCGTCGTAACTCAGACTAATGGTTGTGTTGTTTTCCTTGGCACTTTGTTGAAGGGATTCAATAACCTCTGTCAGTATCTTTTTTAAATTGAGTTCGATGGTTAACGGTTCGAGCTTGTCTGCGTCAATTTTATTTATCTGCAGGATATCATTGATAAAATTCAGGAGGTAGTCTCCTGAGAATTTTAGAGATTTGAGATGCTCCTTCTGATGGTCTCCCGGATCTTCTTCCAATAACAAATGCGTTAATCCGGTAACGGCATAAAGCGGTGTACGCAGTTCATGACTTACTGTGGAAAGGAAGTTTGTTTTAGCCTCCATAGCCTGAACCGCAGCATCTCTCGCCGCCTGTAATTCTCGATTTTTCGTTTGAAGCAGGTCGTTGGTCTTGAGTTTTATCTGGTTATTCCGATAGAGAGAAACCGCTAATAGTGAAATGATGGTAAGGAAGGCTGAGGTAAGGATAGCAGTTAATTCGGATCGGTTAGCCGATTCACTGAGGTCTTCTATTCTTGAATCCTGTCGTTTGATCTCTTCCTTCATAAATTCGAACTGAATCCTGTCGGCCGTTTTCGCCTCTGCCTTAACTTTTTCAATCGTAAAGACCGAGTCTTTGATCACAAGGATGTTCTGGCTGTGCATTAGGGCTTTGTCATAGGCCCTTAGTGCTTCATAAGAAGCAACCAGTATCTCATTGGCTTCATAAATCAGGGTTTCCAGTCTATTCTCTTGTGCAATGGTGAGCACCTGGTTTCCATTTTTAATACTTTCTTCGTAATTCTGGAGCTCAGAATGCAATCTGGCCAGACCCATATAAGCTTTAGCCTTTAGGGCTTCTTTTTCGAATACATCGTTATTGACAACCAGCGAATTAAAATTCGTAGCAGCACTATCATACTTATCAATACTCAGATAGATTTCACCTTCAAGAAGTACAATATTGTTGAAAAGGTTTCGGTCGTTGCTCAGTTGCCTGGCTTCATTGAGCATAAAGATGGCCTGGAAATTATTTCCGCTGTCGAAGAGTAACTGGGCCTCTATAAATTTATGTACCGCCTGGCCATAGGGATATTCCAGCTCGTTCAGTAATACAGTTGCCCTATCCCAGTAGAATATCGTGGTCTCTCTTTTGTTGAGGTCCATATACAACCGGGCAAATTTATGATAGCAATCGACCAGTGCTTTTTCATTCTTATTGGTCTCAGCCAGAGCAGCAGCCTTATCCAGCGTTTCGAGAGCCAGATCGATTTTGTTTTGATTTTGGTATAAGCGGGTCTGATTGAAATAAAATTCGATATCATCACTTTCCAAAACATCGTCCTGAGTATAGCCCGTAAAGAGAGAGCAGACTAAAAAGCAGGTAAGGAATGCAAAGATTAATCTCTTATGTATATTTCCAGATCTCACGCAGAGCATTTTGGTATGGAGAAGTAATCTCTGAAAGGTCTCGCGATAACTCCAAATTCGCTATTCCTCCAGAAACTTCTCGTAGGTTACTTAAGTCATCCTAAATTCAAACGTTCAGGTAGCTCAACTATTGTTTTGAAATCACAATACTGAGCGTCATTTCTTACAAAATGATCAAAATTGGGGGGTTTTTGCTCAATTCAACCAAAAGTATCAATATTTTCGAGAAAATGAGATGCTTTTTTAACATTTCCAGATACGCTCATTCGTGCCTTTCTCTATTTTCTTAATTCAGGCTTTAATTCCTTCATGTCGAACTCAATATATTGATATTAAGAATATTACATTTTGAGTAAAACAGAAAAATATAGTTCCTGAGCTTGAGATTCCTGCAGGGATGCCTAGAGAATATGCTTGTGTGCTTTATAGGAAGATCTAACCAGGGCCCCGCTTTCTACATGGCGGAATCCCATTTCTAGGCCTATTTTTTGATATTTTTCGAACTGTTGTGGCAAAATGAACTCCTTCACCGCAAGATGTTTTTTGGAGGGTTGCAGGTATTGCCCTATCGTCAGCACATCGACCTTTGCGTTTCTGAGATCGGTCATGGTTTTCAGTACTTCCTCTTCCTGTTCTCCAAGCCCTAACATAATCCCGGATTTTGTTCTTTTTATACCGCTTTCCTTAAGATAGCGGAGGACATTGAGACTTCTGTCGTATTTGGCCTGAATACGCACCTCTCTGGTAAGTCTTCGAACCGTTTCCATATTATGTGAAACCACCTCAGGTGCCACGGCGATGATACGGTCCAGATGCATATTTATTCCCTGAAAATCAGGAATTAGTGTTTCCAGGGTAGTATCGGGATTCATTCGGCGAATAGCTTTTACAGTTTCCGCCCAGATTATGGATCCCATGTCTTTTAGGTCATCGCGATCTACGGAGGTAATCACTGCATGTTTTATACCCATAATTTTAATGGAGCGGGCAACCTTTTCAGGCTCAGCCCAATCTACCGATTCCGGTCTGCCGGTCTGTACCCCGCAAAAACCACAGGAACGCGTACATATATTTCCGAGAATCATAAAAGTTGCTGTACCTTCTCCCCAACACTCTCCCATGTTAGGGCAACTACCGGAAGTACAGATAGTGTGCAGATCGTATTTTTCAACCAGTCCTCTGAGCTGGGTGTACTTTTTCCCTGTAGGAAGTTTTACCCGTAGCCATTTGGGTTTGGCAGAAGGAGGTTTTACATGACTAAGCGTCTCGAGACCCATAGAAACTTTTTATACAAATATACGAACAATATTAGGAGCTTGGCGCCACTTTTCACCTCAGCTCTCTGGAGGGATTATTAATAATCCTTCAGGAAATCAGCGGTATCAGCCATTTCTTTTTTTGATAATTTCGGCGAGTAGCTTTTTAGCCCGCAGTAATTTTACTTTTATATTATTGATCGGCTCCCCAAGCTTATGGGCAATTTCGGCATAGGACATTTCATTAAAATATCTCAGATTGATCACATGCTGGTAGTGCGGTTTAAGTTCCTTGATATGTCGAAGAAGGGAAGCCAGATTCTGTTCTGTGATCAGCAGGTCTTCTGCCGTAGGTGCATCATCGAGCACCCTTGTAATGGCCTCGCTATTTCCCGATTCTGTGCTGTCAAGTACATTACGCTTCTGTTTTCGGATAAGGTCTACATGAAGATTTTTTGATATCGCTATCAACCAGGTTTTAAATTCAAATGAATCGTCATAGGTCGAAATTTTATCGAATGCCTTTGAAAATGTTTGTATGCTGATGTCCTCAGCATCGTTTTCATTTTTGGTCCTGGCAAGTTGAAATCGGTAGACGTCGTTCCAGAAAGTATCAAGGAGATTACTAAAAGCTATCTGATTGCCATCTTTAGCCTTCTGAATTGTATTCTTTAGTATGTCTTCAGCTTTTTCCAAATGGGTTGTAAGCAAAAGTGGGATGAAAGTTCCTTTCTAATGAAACCCGGGGCTTGTATCCCTTTTGCAATCCTGCTCTTCGGGAAGTTTACCACAATACCCGCAGGCTTCGCCATCTTTATTTAAAAAAGGACTTTGACTGGCACATGTGCCGGCAAATTTGCCATCTTTTTTAGACCAAATCTTTAACGCAATACCCAGGAAGGCAAGGGCCAGAAGACCGATAGTCAGCAGGAGGAGCTTCATAACTTTTGTTTGCACAAAGATACAAAATAAAAGCCCCTTGGTAGGGGCTTTAATAGTTCTTTATGTTATAGTGATCAGTAGGAAATATTGGCCACAATATTCTGAACGGTAGGGGTATCATTACCACCTTTAGG
The DNA here is from genome assembly GCA_039768345.1 of Flavobacteriaceae bacterium. Classification (GTDB taxonomy): domain Bacteria; phylum Bacteroidota; class Bacteroidia; order Flavobacteriales; family Flavobacteriaceae; genus JAHEJJ01. Next base: position 3,164 of record JBDNAQ010000082.1, on the reverse strand, counting down.
TTCTATTGTGATGTATCCTACCGCATTTTCCGCGTAGGGCAGAGCCCTGAGCTTGTCTTTATCGCCAACATTGCGGATAACGCCCAAATTGACCATTTCTCCATTGACCTCAGCCCACATCTGGTAATCATAGTCTTCGGGTAAATTCGGTAGTTTGCGAACATTTATGTACGCCAACTTCTTTACCGGATTGATATAGGCTACCGCTTTCAAATCCCGCGCCTTTTTATTCCCGTTGACCATATATTTTTTCGTCTGCGGGTTGTTTAGTACGATGAATTGGTTTCTTACATCTTCCAACTGCTCCTTCATATCCTCTTCCAGATCTTTGATCTTGTTGTTGACGATCGTATTCTCCATCTGGAGGTTTTGACTCTGGTTCCAGAAGAAATAGGAAGACCCTGCGAAAAGCAATGCAGTTATACTTGCTGCAATGGCATACCTTCTAAATCTTCTCTTACCTGTATTCTGAGCCCTGATTTTTGCCAGAATCCTGGCACGGAGTCCCTCAGGGGCTTTTACTGCATGCATTTTTGCAAATGTCTCGAGGTTATCCTGCAGTTCGTTATAAATCTCCCGGACCTCCGGATACATAGTAATGTAGCGCTCTACCTGCAAAGCCTCCTCTGTAGTGGTGGTGCCAAGCAGATACTTCTCTAATAAATCAGTATCCAGAAATATGCGAATTTTTTCTCTCATGATATAATACTTAATATCGGCAGGAGCAACAAAGACGGGACTTCATAGATTTTTTTTAATTCTCTGAGCCCGATTTTTAATCTCGATTTAATGGTTCCAAGAGGAATATCCAGTTCATCACTGGCTTCCTGTTGTGTCATGCCTTGAAAAAATAAGGCGTCTAACACCACTTGGTATTTAAATTCGATCTTCTCCAAATTCTCCTTAACATCAAGGAATTCGGGCTTGATGCTCTCAATACCTACATTATATACGTCTGAAACATCCATTTGGATTTCCTTGTCAGACTTGGTGTTCAGGCTTCGCAGTTTGTCTATAGACGTATTACGGGTAATTCTGAACAACCATGTAAACAGCTTAGCTTTGCTGGCGTCATAGGAATCAGACTTCTTCCAGATTTTCACAAAGCTCTCCTGAAGTACGTCTTGCGCAAGTTCCTCGTCCCGGACCACTTTTAGAGCTACCCCGTAAAGCGTATCACCATAGTGCTCGTACAGAAGCGAAATAGCTTTTTCATTGCGTTCCTGCAGGAGTTCGATAATATGTTTTTCAAGTAATGTGCTCATCAACGGAGGTAAGAGATCTAAAAAATGTTTCCCCGGGGCATCCAAGACTGTCTAAAATACCGTATATAGGTAAACGCTAAATTATAAAATTGATTGTTAATTCAGCGTTATCTCAATTTTAATTACATAAATGTACAATTGGTTATTGTACATTTAGTTTTTGGTTAGTTTGGTTTGGTATAGCCCCTGTAAATACTTTTTTGCAGGGGTTATTTTATTTACTGTCGGGCATAACTGCCCTATAAAGTGTTTATGACGATAAAAGGTGCTGATTTCTTAGCATAGGACCAGGATTTTCAGTCTATAATGTTGACTTCCGCAACCAGATCAATTCCAAATTTCAGGGAAACATCATTTTGTATGGATTGAGCCAATTGTCTGATTTCCGAGCCGCTGGCATTTCCAAAATTTACCAGTACAAGCGCCTGATCTTTATGCACTCCCGCATCACCTACGCGTTTTCCTTTATAACCGGTTTGTTCGATCAACCATCCGGCAGGTACTTTTACCGTGCCATCCTCCAAACTGTAATGAGGCGCATCCGGGTGTTTTTCGATGAATTCGTTGAAATGTTGTTGATCCAGAACAGGATTTTTAAAGAAACTACCACTGTTTCCCAATTCACCCGGATCGGGCAATTTTCTCCTCCTTATCGCAATCACAGCCTCAGAGATTTCTTTTATAGTGGGTTTTGTGATCTTTTGTGATCTCAGTTGTTCTTCAATCGCTCCATATGAGGTTTTTAGAATATGGTCTCTCTTGCGAAGCAACAGTACAACAGAAGTAATGATAAATTTACCTTTCCCTTCTTTTTTGAAAAAAGAATCCCGGTAACCAAATTGGCAGTCCTGTTTGTCGAATCGGACGAGGCCCTGAGAATCGACCTCCATAGCTTCACAACTCTCAAATACATCTTTGATCTCTATACCATAGGCCCCAATATTCTGGATTGGGGCGGTGCCGGTATTTCCGGGGATAAGCGAAAGGTTTTCAATACCGCCATAATTGCGTTCGAGGCACCATAGAACCAATTCATGCCAGTTTTCACCGGTCATGATCTTTAAAGCAACACGGTCGTCGTCTTCCCATAGGATTCTCTTACCCTTGATATTGAGATAAAGGACAAGTCTTTCAAGGTCTCCGGTTAGCAGCATATTGCTGCCCCCGCTCAGCACGAGAATCGGAGGGTAATCTTCTAGCTGTAAAGACTGCCTGAGTTGATCCACGCTGGTAATCTCGATAAAATATCTTGCTTTTGCATCGATCCCAAAGGTATTGTAGGGCTTTAAAGATATATTTTCTTTTATGATCAAATTCGTGAGTATTGGATCAGTGCCTCTTTGAGCAGGGCTACGGCTCGTTTTAACTTTTTCTTTTCAAGCACGTAGGCAATCCTGATTTGATTCTTGCCCAGCCCTGGTGTAGCGTAAAAGCCGGCGGCTGGGGCTACCATTACGGTTTGTCCTTCATCTTCAAAATTTTCCAGTAACCACTGCGCAAAATGATCAGCATCCTCAACGGGTAGTTCCGCAATACAATAGAAGGCACCCTGGGGTTTTGCCACTATCACATCGGGTATCCTTTCCAGTTCCTCGATGAGTATATTCCGGCGTTCCATATATTCCTCTATGACGGCATCAAAATATTCCTGCGGAGTATCCAGCGCCGCCTCGCTCGCGATCTGAGCCAGTGTAGGAGGAGATAAACGGGCCTGGGCAAATTTTATGGCGGTTTTGATCACCTCCTTATTCTTGCTGATCATACATCCGATCCGGGCCCCGCACATACTATAGCGTTTTGAGACCGAATCGACGACAATAGCCTGATTTTCCAGTCCCTTTTCCTTTAATATTGAAAAATGCTCCCTGTCGTCATAGGTGAATTCTCGATAAACTTCAT
>JBDNAQ010000007.1:0-17688 GCA_039768345.1 Flavobacteriaceae bacterium | reverse complement strand
TTGTAACCGCCGAAATCCCCCTAAAAGAAACCCCGTAAATTACCTCAATTCGCCCTCAGTATGCCCGAAAGCGGCTGCAAATATAGAGCGTATTTTTCAATTGCAACTATATTGACCGCTAATTTTAAGATTTTTTTTAGATGCTTTTTATTAACTCTCTAAAAGAGAGACACCTACTTAAATCGGGTGGAAAAAAGGCTTTTAAAATTAGTGGTTTTTTTGGACTCCTACAACTATTTTTTTTTCGGGGCCTCTTTATTCCACTTATTGGTAAGAGAAGCATAGTCATAGTCGAGAACAGTCTGCTGTCGCTCTAGTTTTTTTGAAGCAAAAGCCCGTTGTAAAATATCCTCTATAAGATAATCCTCATGAACAGATTCAGGGTGATATTCCTCTTTAATACTGATATCAAAAATCTTGGCTGTAGTGTTATACCAAAAAGCCCGCCATCCGCTTCTGAGTTCTTTTACAAGGTTGAAAGCCGTATTGCCAGTCTGCCGGTATATTAACTTGACCAAGATCTGGCCCTCAGTACGTGTAAGCTTCTTTAATTCTTCCGAAAATTCCCCCTCGATATACTTTTGAACGTGCTTGGTGTATTTCTTTCGCTGTCGCTTCTTTTTGATTTTGGAAAGAGAATCGTTGAGTTCTTCCAGTCTTTCAGATGCCAGCTTGGCATATGGATATACTTTTATCGTCTTTCTGCGCAGTATGTAATACCGCAACTTGTCCTCATAGGATCCGAATTTGAGCTTCCCGAAAATATATACTTCATCGAGCGCGATAGATTGCTGAAAAATTGAATCGCCCTCTATTATAATCATCTTCTCAGCGATCGAATCGAGCTTTTGTTCTTTTACCTGGGCCCCCGCCCATATAAAAGACAGCAACATGCTTATTAGAACAATATTCCTTGCCATTACGGAGATCATACAAATGTCTTGCCAAAATTAAAGATTAAACTTCATAGCTGATACTAAATAAAAGTGAATATTGTTAAGTTTGTAAGCCTAATGTAAAAGCGATAAAAAATGAAGGTCCTCAACAAAAAATCTGTTGAATTTTTTGAAAAATATCTCAACAATGCGTCCCCAACCGGTTACGAATGGGAAGGGCAGAAACTCTGGATGAATTACATCCGACCCTTTGTAGACGATTTTATCACCGATACCTATGGGACGGCCGTAGGGGTGATCAATCCCGATGCACCCTATAAAGTAGTGATCGAAGGACATTCTGATGAGATTTCATGGTATGTAAACTACATTACAGATGAAGGGCTGATATATGTGATCCGCAATGGAGGGAGTGACCATCAAATCGCTCCGTCCAAATGGGTAAATATCCACACCAACAATGGTATCGTAAAAGGTGTTTTCGGCTGGCCCGCTATCCATACCCGCGACAGGAGCAAAGAACCACCACCAAAACTCGATAATATCTTTATCGATATCGGCGCTAAAGACAAGAAGGAAGTTGAAAAAATGGGTGTTCATGTGGGCTGCGTCATAACCTACCCCGATACATTCCAGATCCTTAATAAGGATAAATTTATTTGTCGGGCGATCGACAACCGGGCTGGCGGATTTATGATTGCCGAGGTGGCGCGCCTATTACACGAGAATAAAAAAAGCTTGCCCTTTGGATTGTATATCACCAATTCGGTACAGGAAGAAATAGGACTCAGAGGTGCAGAGATGATCACCCAGACCATCAGACCCGATGCTGCTATCGTTACCGATGTCTGCCATGATACGACCACTCCGATGATCGATAAGAAAACGCAGGGGCATACTGAAATGGGTGCAGGACCGGTAATTTCATATGCGCCGGCTGTACAGAATAAGCTGCGAGAACGGATTATTAAAACGGCTGAAACAAAAAAAATACCCTTTCAAAGACTCGCATCATCAAGATCTACGGGAACAGATACCGACGCCTTTGCCTACAGCAATGGTGGTGTGGCATCTGCTTTGATATCATTGCCGCTTCGGTATATGCACACTACCGTTGAAATGGTACATCGCGATGATGTGGAAAATGTTATTCGCCTGATCTATGAAACCCTGCTAACGATTAAACCAGGCGAAACTTTTAGCTATTTCGATTAATCCTTAGTCAAAGGACAAAACCCCTTATGGATGAGCTAGTTGACATACTCGATGATAAAGGGGCTTATACCGGTGAACAGCTGATGAAATCAGAGGCGCATCGGAAAGGTCTGTTCCATCCTACTGTCCATATATGGTTCTATACAAAAGACGCCAGGGTATTAATCCAGAAAAGAGGCAGTCGAAAAAAAACATATCCACTTCTATGGGATGTTTCAGTAGCCGGCCATGTCGCGGCTGGAGAGAATATATTATCGGCAGCGATCAGGGAAACTCAGGAAGAGATCGGCCTCGAAATCGAGCCTGAGGTATTGAAAAAGATTGGGGTTTACAGATCAGAGCAGGTGCATAATGAAAATTTCAAAGATTTCGAATTTCACCACAGTTTTATCTGTGAACTCCATAAACCTCTAAAGGACCTTAAAAAACAAATAAGCGAGGTAGAAGATTTAGCACTTATCCCACTTATAAGGTTTGCCGAAGAAACCTGGGGTCTGGGCAATCGTTCTGCATTTGTTCCCCATCAGGGAAACTATTATAAAGAGGTGGTAATAGCCATCCAGACTGCCCTAAAGCAGTCCGATAAAAATATCGGCCTGGCCTAAAGGATAACGGGTCTGTTCTCCACTTTTCATATTCTTGACCTGAAACTCACCAGCTTTCAATTCATTTTCACCAATAGAAACCACATAATTCGCGCCACGATTATTCGCATATTTCATCTGTTTCTGGATCTTGGCCGAGTTGGGGTAAATATCACATTTTACTGAAGCTTTCCGCATCGCTTTAAGTAGTTTCATCGCTTCCATGGCTTCGGCTTCTCCAAAGTTGAGAAAAAATACTTCCAGATCCCTTGTTACAGACTCCGGGAACAGTCCTAGTTCTTCCATAACAAGATATATCCTATCTAAACCAAAAGAGATGCCGACCCCACTGACCCCTTTGAGCCCGAAAATGCCGGTCAGATCGTCGTAACGACCTCCCCCTCCTATGGAGCCCATCTTTACACCTTCAGGTGCCTGAATTTCAAAAATTGGGCCTGTATAATAATTTAGTCCTCTTGCCAGGGCGATGTCTAAACGAACAGCGCAACTATCTAAACCGAGTTGAACAGATGACTCCAATAAAAACTCAACGGCATCGATGCCTTCCCTGCCCTCAGAACTATCCTGTAACACATTTCTGAGACTTGTAATCAATTCCTTATTTGATCCCTGAAGAGAAAATAAAGGAGCGATTTCAGTTAAGGTCGATTCGGGGAAACCACGCTCTTTGAGCTCCGCCATGACGCCATCGAATCCGATTTTATCCATCTTATCCAGCGCAGTGGTAAAATCGATGATCTTATCCCCCGCACCAAGAATTTCTGCCAGACCCGAAAGAATCTTACGGTGGTTGAGTCGTATGCTTATCCCATTAAATCCAAGATCCTTAAAAACCGCATCGTACAATTGGATAAATTCTAATTCCTGGATCAGCGAATCGCTTCCCACCACATCGGCGTCGCATTGAAAGAACTCTCTAAATCGTCCTTTCTGAGGACGGTCTGCCCTCCATACGGCTTGTATCTGATATCGTTTAAAGGGAAAATCGATCTCATTCTGATGCATTACTACATAACGGGCAAAGGGAACGGTAAGATCGTAGCGGAGTGCTTTCTGACTTATTTGTGGTGCCAGTTTATTAGCATCTTTTTTTGCGAGTATTTCTGCATCGATCTTCGCGAGATAATCGCCGGAATTAAGGATCTTAAAAATGAGCCGGTCGCCTTCATCACCATATTTCCCCGTCAGCGTTTCCAGATTCTCCATAGCTGGAGTCTCTATTGGCAGAAAACCAAATCTTTCAAACTGCTTTCGGATCACATCGATGATATAGTCTCGCTTGGCTATCTCAGCCGGAGAAAAGTCTCTTGTTCCTTTAGGTATTGATGGTTTTTGTGCCATGAATAAAAATAATGCTACAAATATAGTTCTTTGGACTATGTACGTGTTAATTACAGACTCATTCCCCGATGATTTGATCGAACCATTGATATAGTTCGCCTTTAGTTATTACAGCACCTTTACGGATCAGTTCGAACTTATCCAAGTTTTTGTCTTCTGAATAGGCTTTGGCCGCGGAGAGGTATTCTACAAAATCGGATTGCCAGTTTTTTTTGAACCATCCAAATCCTTCCCTGGTATTTAAGTCAATATCTGGATTAAGCACTTTAACCGATATTAAATTCATCTCTTTCTCATCACATTTGAAGAGGTGCATATGTTGAGGAGAGATATTCTCCAGGTATGCTACATTGGCCAGGACACCCTCCCAGATCAGGTCACTAAAAACATCGATTTCCTCCTCAGCCAACTGAGGTTTTTCCTTTTTTAGTTTTTCCCATTCTTCGGCAGTTATACTTTGAGTGGCAAGGAAATTGATAAATTCCTGCTCCAGCTCAGCGAGTTGTTCTTCGGTAAGGCGAATGTATTTCATGCCGCAAAAATAGGAAGGCCACCCAATATGAGCGGCCTTCGTTCTAAAATTTATTTTATCCTTAAAAAATGTATCGTAATCCGAACTGCATTTGCCAGCGGGAGATCAGGTCTGGGTTATTGATAAAAGTCGACGTCTGATTGGTATCGAAGCTGTATACCGGTGTACCGGTACCATCGATCCTGACCCCTAAAGGCTGTGTGGTGAGCGGGTTCTGAACTACCCCCCATTTAGAGCTGATTAGGTTACCAGCATTGAGGATATCGATACTGAACTGAACCGTGTGGCGCTTATTGTTCGGTCCGACATTAAAGTTATAATCCTGCAGGATTTTCACATCCCATCTGCTGGCCCATGGGCTTAAAATATCATTCCTTCCTGCATAACCTCCTCTTCGTCCATTGAGGTATTTATCTTGCTGGATAAAAGCCTCCAGTGCGGTTCGCTGTGCAGCAGCATCACCATCGAATTGCATCTGTGCGATCTCAGCAGAGGTCGGCACATAAATCAGGTCGTTGGTAAACGAGCCATCATTATTGATATCACCGGAATAGATATAGGAAAACCTGGCTCCCTGGGCGTATTCAAAAAAGGCCCCGAAAGAGGTTGCCCATCGGTCGTTGCCACCATATTCCCATGACTTGTTGATCTGCCCAATGATCCGATGTTTATTTCCAAACAACGAAGGAGACAGTACCGCAGTATTCACATTACCCAATGCAGGGTTAAGGTCGAAAATATCACTGCTGATTTCCGCGCCAAGTGAGTTCACATCGAAGCTTTCGAGGAAATTATAAGCCAGACTTAAAAATAAGTTGTTGTCCCATTGTTTCTGCGCTTTAAGTGTCCAGTTAAAGGACCTCCCCTTATCTACATTAGAAAATACATATGCATTGGTAGCGCCACCAAATATCTGTGCCCGGTCTTCCGGCCTGTAGATCGGCCTGTTATCGACACCGGACAGGGTGCCACCGGGGGTGCCGGCCCCAAAGTTGTTGACCGTAGCCGCATTCATATCCTTGGTATAAATTATATCAGTGGTCACTACAATACCGTTTTCGAATTTGTAATCAGCGCCAAGGTTACTTCTCCAGACCTGAGGGAATTGAAAATTAGGATTTGTGGTCTGATAAAAGAAAAAATCTGTAGACTGTACCTGGTTAGCCACCCATACAAAAGGAAATCTACCGGAGAATATTCCGGATCCTCCGCGTAACTGGAAACTTCGGTCTCCATGTACGTCCCAGTTAAATCCAACTCGTGGTGACCAAAGGATATCACGGTCGGGAAGATCAAGACTACTGAGAAAGATTGGGTCTCCATTCTCATCAAAATACTGAATGTCGGGTGCATAAGTACCCCCATCCTGCAGGAGTCCACCTTTTCTGTCGATATTTTCCTGGATCAGCTGCCGTGTATTAAAATAAAGCGGTTTATCTGCACGAAGGCCGTAGGTGAGTTTAAAACGTTCTGAAATATCCCATGCATCCTGGAAATAGAAGGCAAGTTGGCCAAATTGACTTTCTGCAAGAGCCCATCCCCCCGGGGTTCCAATGGGAACAGAATTATTGGCCGCGAATATTCCCTCCGCATTATTGATCGCATCGCCGATGAGATCATTATCCACAGCATCGAGAAAAGACTGAACGTTCGGAAAATCAGCAAAGACACCAACGGCGCCACGGTCATCCGCGAAAAAATATGCCCCGAGATTGAAGGAATTAAAAAATGTAAATTTTTCGTACGAGATACCTGTGGTAAAGGTATGGTTCCCCGCGAATATGTTCATATTGTTGCTGATCTGAAAAACATCTTGCTTGAGGCGGTTGTTGATCGAAAAAGGTTCGTGGCCGGCAACAATAGCCCTTACACCATCCTGTTGAATATTAATGGCCGGTGCAGGAGAAGAAAATGGATTCCGGAAATCGTTAAACTTGGTATAGCCTATTTGAAATTTGTTTACAGCTTTACCATTATCAAGTGAAGAGTTCAATTCGGCCAAATAGGAGTTGATCTCATTGTTGATCTCATATCCGGCATTAGCAAACTGTAATGTAATGGCATCGGGGCCACGCCTTCCAATGGCAAATTCATTGGCCGTAAGGTCCCTTTTAGCATCCAAAAAATTATAAATGAGCGCTAAGCGGTTATTATCGTTGATATTCCAATCAATTTTGAAGATACCCTTGATCGATTCCGTATCGAGTAAAAACCCTTCGTAGGGTCCGGTACTATATCCAAGGGTCCCCAGTGCAGCTTGTACTGCATCCATGTCGCTAGCGCTTACCCTGGCGACATTATTTCCTCCCTGGCCACGGTCTGCTACAAAACTTGAACCCAGATCTTCCCGCTTATCACTTTCAAAATTCGCAAAGAAGAAGACCTTATTCTTTACAATCGGGCCCCCGATGCTCACTCCAAATTGTGTTTGCGTGAGATCTGGCACAAATATATCCTGTCCATCTACTTTACTGCCGGTGAGATCCTGGTTTCTGAAAAACCCAAATACTGTTCCATGCACTTCGTTGGTTCCGCTTTTGGTTACCGCATTCACCGATGCCCCTGTGAATCCTGCCTGGCTCACATCGTAAGGCGCCAGAGATACCTGGATCTGGTCGATGGCATCCAGAGAAATGGGTTGAGCATTGGTCTGTCCACCGGGTGTGGCCGCATCAAGTCCAAAGGGATTATTAAAAATTGATCCATCCAAAGAAAAATTATTGAACTGATTATTACGTCCGCCAAAGGAATTTCCGCTCGCGGTGGGTTCTAAGCGGGTAAAATCGGAGGCAGAACGCGAAATAGTAGGTAACCGGGTCAATTCTCTTCTGCCCAGACTTGTTTCTGCACCTGTACGATCACTTCCAAAAGTACCTCCTTGATCCCCAATAAGAACAACTTCTTCAAGGGCCTGGCTTTCACTGATCATCTGTGCGTTATAGCTAAAGGTCTTACCTAAGGAAAGAAAGATATCATCTCGCATCTGGTCCCTGAATCCAACATAGGATATCGTTACCTGATAAGGTCCCCCAACACGCAGGTTGAGAAGATTATACCGTCCTTCTTCATTGGATATGGCACCATAACGTGTGCCTGTAGGACTGTGAATGGCTACTATGTTCGCTCCTAAAAGAGGAACATTCTGATCGTCAACAACGGTTCCCCGAATGTTGGAAGTAGTTACTTGAGCTGATGCCGTAAATGCCAAGAACAAAAGGCTTAAGGCAGCAATTGCGTTGATTTTCATCGGTTTGCTTTTACGTTAGAATATAAGGATGTCTAAGTAAATGTAAAAAAAAAAAAAGAGCTATGTGGGCATAGCTCTTTAATACTTATCAACGCTAAATGATGATTATTTTTTCTCCGGCACGACTTCGAAAGGCAACTCAACTATTACCTCTCTGTGAAGTCTGATCTGTGCCTCGTACGGACCAGTTCTTTTAATCGTTCCACCTTTAATGGTGATATATTTTTTATCGATTTCATGTCCGGCATTCCCTAGTGCCGCAGCGAGGTCCATATTAGAAACAGAACCGAAAAGACGGTCCTGAGCTCCAACCTTGGCCGGGATTTTAATTTCCAGGGTTTTGATAGCTTCCTCGATCTTCTTCGCTCCGTCAATGATCTGAGTTTCCTTGTGGGCTTTTTGCCTCATGTTTTCCGCGAGTACTTTTTTCGCCGAAGACGTAGCCAAAATAGCCAGGCCATTAGGAATCAAATAATTTCTTCCGTAGCCATTCTTTACTTTTACAACGTCGTCCTTGAAACCAAGATTCTGCACGTCTTCCTTTAGTATGAGTTCCATTCGATCTTCCTTATTACTTTAATAAATCTCCAACGTAAGGCATCAATGCCAAATGGCGAGCCCTTTTTACAGCCTGTGCCACTTTTCTTTGGTACTTCAACGAAGTTCCTGTTAATCTCCTTGGAAGCAATTTACCTTGCTCATTAACGAGTTTCATCAGAAAATCCGGATCCTTATAATCGATATATTTGATCCCCGACTTTTTGAACCGACAATATTTCTTCTGTTTATTGGTCTCGATATTCAACGGAGTCAGATATCTGATCTCTCCGTCTTTCTTTCCTTTAGCCTGTTGTTCTATACTTGCCATGGTGCCTATGCTTTAGCTTTGAGTCTAGTTCTTCTTTTTTCTGCCCATTCGATTGCGTGCTTATCTAACTTTACAGTCAGGAATCGCATGATGCGTTCATCTCTTCTAAATTCTTGCTCATAAGGCCCGATGGCTTCTCCGGGCGAAGTGAATTCGAATAAGTGATAAAAACCACTCTTTTTGTTCTGGATGGGGTACGCAAGCTTTTTCAGCCCCCAGTTTTCCTTAGAGACCATTTTGCCTCCCTGTTTCTTAAGGAAATTTTCAAATTTTTTTACTGTTTCCTCTATCTGCGTGTCTGATAGAACGGGATTTAAAATGAAAACAGTTTCATATTGATTCATAATATCATATTATTTTTAGGAGCGCAAAAGTAAGAATATTTAATTCGAATCACAAGAAATCGAAAAAATCTTCGTTATAGGTACTAGAATCGTAAAAATTAAACTTAACCTAAACCTTAAATGCGCAATCATCGTCATTCGTACATGATATTAAGCAATGTTTACAGTTTTAATTGCAGTTAAACGTGTTTTTCAGTAATTTGTCGATGATTTAACCCCACAAATCAACCACTTATGAAGTTAAGAAGTATTGTTGTTGATGATTCTTCTATGCAACGAATGGCAGTTGCAAAGTTAGTGAACAATCATCCCAATCTAGCACTGGTGGCCGAATATAGCAATGCGATAGAAGCTAAAAACGGCATCAAAAACAACGAGATCGATCTCATTTTTCTCGATGTCGAAATGCCCATTATCAGCGGCTTCGACTTGCTTGAATCTCTCGAGAATCGCCCTCAGGTGATCCTGATAACAGGAAAACCCGACTACGCCCTTAAGGCATTTGACTACGATGTCACCGATTATTTGCACAAACCTATTACCATGGCACGATTCGATGCCTCGGTAAAGCGGGCTGTTGCCAAATACGAGCAGATTCACAAAGTCAATGAAGACGAAGAGCATATATTCGTAAAGAGCAATCTGAAAAAGCGCAAAGTAATCCTCAATGATATAAAATGGATAGAGGCTCTAGGCGACTATATTAAATTGGTTACCGACGAAGCAAATATTGTTATCCTCTCAACGATGAAGGCCTTTGAAAAGCAGTTACCTCCAGAGAAGTTTCTGCGTATTCATAAATCCTATATCGTCAACCTGGAAAAGATCGAGAAGTTCAACAGCAAGAATGTTGAGGTAAGCGGCAGATCTATTCCATTGAGTCGTAACAAGAAAACAGAATTGGCGGAAGCTTTAAGCAACGTCTGATTATAGGTGATCTACATCGTAGATGACCCGTACTCCTTTGTACTGAGAAATAGCATTGAAAGACTGTTCAGTTCTTTTGATGCTATTTTTCATTTTTGCAGCTGATATCTTCCTGGGGATTTTCACCAAAACATGTTTCAGATATTGATTTCGGATCCTGGGTATAGGTGGATACTCCGGCCCTAAAATCCACGTTCCGTATTTCAATCGGAGCGCTTCGGTAAACCATTCAGCGGCTTCATTGAGCTTGTTGTATTCCTTATGTTTAAAAGTTATACGAATAATCCGATTAAGTGGTGGATAGTGATACTGTTCCCGTTCATATAGTTGTTCCGAGTACATGGTTAGGTAATCGTTGCTGCTTACCTGATGCAAAATCTGATGGTAGGGATTATAGGTTTGAATGATCACCTTGCCTCTTTTTTCGGTCCGCCCGGCTCTCCCGGCCACCTGGGTTAGCATCTGGAAACTCTTCTCATGAGCCCTGAAATCGGGAAAATTTAACAGCGTGTCCGCGTTCATGATCCCCACCAGATTAACATGCCTGAAATCTAATCCTTTGGTGAGCATTTGGGTGCCGATAAGAATATCGGTCTCCTGATCCTCAAACTTCTGGATGATCCTTGCATGAGAATGCTTGCCTCTTGTAGTATCAAAATCCATACGGGCGATCTCAGCCTCGGGAAATAGTACTTTGGCTTCCTCTTCTACCTGTTGAGTACCAAATCCCTTGGTGTCGAGAGTATTATTGCCACAGGCGAGGCAGGCGGGCTGCAACTCCGCATGATGTCCGCAATAATGACACCTCAACTGATTCCTGTGGCGATGGAAGGTTAAACTTACATCACAATTAGGGCAGCCCGGAGAATGACCACAGCTTGTGCACTCTACAATAGGGGCAAAACCCCGGCGGTTTTGAAAGAGGATCACCTGTTCGTTCACCTCCAGCGAATCGTGGATCAACTCGATCAAACGATCTGAAAAATGTCCTTTAAGCCTTTTTTTTCGCCTTAAAAGTTTCAGGTCTACCAGTTCGATCTCAGGCATTAATACGTTGCCATATCGCCGCGTAAGTCCGGCATAGGCATATTTCCCAATCTGCACATTATTAAAACTTTCTATACTGGGTGTTGCGGAGCCCAAAACCACGCGGGCATCATGCATTTTGGCCAGTACAATGGCTGCATCACGCGCATGATACCTGGGAGCAGGATCGTATTGCTTAAAGGAAGATTCATGTTCCTCGTCCACGATGATCAATCCTAGTTGATGATACGGTAAAAAAAGTGAGGACCGGGCACCGATGATGAGTTGGGCTTTAGATTTCCGGCCCATTACATTGTACCATACTTCCACTCTTTCCTGCACATTGTACCTGGAGTGATAAACCGAGATCATCTTTCCAAAATACAACTGAAGACGTTGAATGAGCTGAGCGGTAAGCGCGATTTCAGGCAATAAGTAAAGTACCTGCTCCCCTTTTTTAAGATATTCTTCTATCAGTTTTGCATAGAGTTCTGTTTTGCCTGAAGATGTCACACCATGCAGCAGTACCACCTTGCCTTCTTTATGACCTTCTTTCAAAGTCTTCAACGCGGTAATCTGGTCGCTGTTAAGCTTTACTGATTCTTTCACGCTGCCTTTCTGATCAAATGATATCCTATCCTTCCTGAGGCTGAATTCTTCCAGGATTTCTTTATCCAATAAAGCCCGTATAACACCCGGAGACACCCTGCTTTCTTGCTGAAGAGATTTTAACAGAACGGGTTTACGGGCAGACTGCAGCTGGAATAAGGCCAGAATAGTCTGTATTTGCTTAGGCGCCCTTTTCATTGATTCCAGCAATTGCTCCAGGGCAGCTTCGTCTTGATATAATTTGGATAAGCGCACGTATCGAAGCATCTTGGGCTTGTACTGCTCTACCAACTCTTCTTTAAGCAGGATGGCCTTTAACCTTACCAGTTCATTAAGAATTGGGAGTACTGTTTTTTTCTCCAGTAGATTACTGATATCTCTCACCGAGAGAGCACCCCGATTTTCTAAAGCCATCAACACCATTTCTTCTTCTTCCTTCAGCTGAGACGATTCTTTATTAAAATCGATATTCAGAATGACAACCGTCTCGCTTTCCAGCAAGAGGGCTCCAGGTACGGCAGTACGAAACACCTCGCCCAAGGTGCACATATAATATGAGGCAATCCATTTCCAATGAGCAAGCTGAGTCTCACCGACCAACGGGACTTCATCTAAAAGTTGATGTATAGGCTTGGCCTCATAGGCCTGAGGTGGTTCGCTATGGATTCTCATAACCAGGGCCGTGTAGATCCGGGTCTTGCCAAAAGGTACAGCCACCCGCATTCCTGGAGTCAACTGTTGCGCCTGGTCATCCAGCACCGAATAAGTGAATAACCTTTCAAGTGGTATGGGCAATACTACATCGATAAAATAATTCATCGGTCAGGGCTCATTTATTATATCCACGCAAATGTACTAGTGCCATAGAAGAGGAGATGAATCCTTCCCGTATGACAAGCAGACGGACCAGGTTTTCTGCCGCAGAATAATGATCGATATCGCATACATAAAAGCCAGTCCGGTAATACATTTGCAACATTTGAAAAACCTAAGTCCCGGTCTCATCCCTGCTCACATTTTTGTGCAGGTAATTCAAAGTGGCATTGAGTTCAAATCCCAATAATAGGATTATGGAATTTAACCAAATATACACCATCAGAATAAGCAATCCCCCAAGTGCTCCGTATAGCTCATTGTATCGGGCAATTCGTTCCACATATACTCCAAATAAATATGAGGTGAGTAAAAATAAAAGCGTAGTCATCAATGCACCGTAGGAGAAGAATTTAGCATGCCGGCCTTCAGCAGTACCGAAATAATACAGGATCGCTGTGGTTAGATAAGACAGTACGGTAAAGAAAATGATCTTACCTATCCTGGCTCCGATGATATCATTATTGGAAAGGTCATAACCACGTGTCTTGGCAGCCCATACACTGAGGTAGTCCAGTATGTAAAATTCAAAATATACATAGGCCACGGCGCCGATGATCAATAATACGGAAAGAATAAGCCCTACCATTAATGCATAGGCATATTGCTTAAAGAAATTTCGGGTCAGTTCTATATGGTAGGAATATTCAAAACCTCCAAAAATTGAGCTTACCCCATTGGTCATCAGGAATATGGAGATCAAAAATGCTGAAGATAAGAGGCCTCCTCTTTTCTGATCCTTGATCTGTTGATAGATATCCCCGAAATAATCGCTGGTGGCCGCAGGCAGAAATGACTCCAGGAACAAGAGGAACTGTGCGTCGAAGTTTTCATTTCCAAGACTCACATACGGTATGATAAAAGGAATGAGTGTAATTAAAAAGATCAGTAATGGAAAAAGAGCCATAAATAGGCTGAATGCAATGGCGCTTGCCCTGGCCGATAAGGCACCTTCCACGATGCCTGTAAAGTACATCTCGATCAGATCGTATAAGGACAGGCCCTCAAAAGCGGGTAGTTTAACACTTTTCAACAGGCGAACCACCCATTTGATTATGGGGATCCGCTCGAGTTTTTCTTCAATTTCTTTGGTCATTTATACCGCTTTCAGACTCAGGTCCTTATTAAACACAGAATGGGTAAGAGCTCCGGTAGATATATAGTCCACACCACATTCGGCATATTGCCTGATGTTCTCCTCCGTTATACCACCTGAGGATTCGGTAAGACATTTTCCACCTATAATTCCTACCGCCTGCCGGGTCTCTTCAAAACTAAAATTGTCGAGCAGAATCCGGTAGATTCCATCATATTTTAAGATCTCTTCTACCTCCTGCAGATTCCTTGCCTCCACAATAATTTTCAGGTCTTTCCCAAGCCCTTCCAGATATATTTTCGTTTTTTCAATAGCATTGCTGATACCACCTGCGAAGTCGATATGATTGTCTTTAAGCATTATCATATCGTATAGCGCAAATCGGTGATTCTCCCCACCCCCTATCGTCACGGCCCACTTCTCTAATGCCCGGATCCCGGGAGTTGTTTTACGGGTATCCAGGACGCGTGTATGGGTGCCTTCGAGCAACTTCATATAACTAGCGGTCTTGGTTGCAATGGCGCTCATTCTTTGCATCGCATTGAGCACCAGGCGTTCTCCTTTGAGAATGCTTTGGGTATTACCCTCCACAAAAAATGCCACATCGCCATGGGTAACCCGACTGCCATCTTCAATTAACACCTCTAGTTTGATCTGGTTGTCGAGATATTGAAAAACCATAGCTGCGAAGGCTACACCTGCCAGCACAGCTGAATCCTTCACCAGTAATTTTGCCCTACCTTCAGCATCAGATGGGATACAGGCAAGAGAACTATGGTCGCCATCTCCCACGTCTTCACGAATACTGTTTTGAATGATGAGTTCGATCTCCTTTTGGAATTGAGCTTTGGAAATCATATATGGATTTTCAGATGGGCTAAATTACTAAAAACTACATCTATTAAATAATATACCATGAGCGAAAATAATAACTTTGGAAAATGAAGGTAAAATTAATGGTTATTGGCAAAACCGACTCCGCTGCGCTTGCCGAATTGATTTCGGAATATGAGAAAAGGCTGAGGCGATATATCCAATTCGAAATGGAGATTATCCCCGACATCAAAAAGTCGGGTAAACTTTCAGAGACCGAGCAATTACGGAAAGAAGCTGAGGCCATAATGCCCAGGCTGAACACCGGAGATAAAATAGTATTGCTCGATGAGCATGGCCGCCAGCATAGTTCGCTTGGTTTTGCCAAATATCTCCAGCAACATATGAACTCGGGCATCAAACAGTTGGTTTTTATTATCGGAGGACCCTATGGGTTAGATGAGCAACTCAAGAAAAGAGCTGCCGAAAGCTGGAGTCTCTCCAAACTGACCTTTTCCCATCAAATGGTGCGTCTCTTTGCGGTAGAGCAGATCTATCGGGCAATGACTATTTTACAAAATCAACCATATCATCATCGATAGGAACCGATAAATTAAAAATGAAAACTGCAAATGATCTATTTTCAGATGATGCGGAGGGATATCAAAAATATCGCCCGGAATACCCAACTGAATTCCTTGAAGAAATTATCTCTCTGGTAATACAACAAGAGCGGTGTTGGGATTGCGGCACGGGCAACGGCCAGGTAGCCAGAGTTCTATCCCGCTTTTTCAAAACCGTAAAGGCCACGGATATCAGTCAGGCACAACTAAAAAAGTCTTACAGATCGTCTAATATCGATTATTCGGTAGAGCGGGCCGAGGATAGTTCTTTTCCTGATGATCATTTTGACCTGATCACCGTAGCTCAGGCAGTTCACTGGTTTGATTTTTCCCACTTTTTCAAAGAAGCTGTCCGGGTTTCAAATAATGGCTGTATTATAGCCCTGTGGGGATATGGCCTGCTGCATTTCAATAATGAACTCGATGCTTTGATCGATAAATTTTATCACAAGCTGCAGTCCGACTGGGCCAAGGAACGACGCCACATCGAAAACAACTATAATTCTATTCCATTTCCATTTGAGAACATTCCCCTGTCAAAGTCATATGCTATCAGGCTGGAATTCAACCTGGAAGAACTTATCGGATATCTCGATACCTGGACTGCCCTTAAAAACTATAGAAAGCGCCAACAACTTAATCCCTTAAAGGAATTTAAAGAGGAGCTATCTGCGGTATGGAAAGGAAATGATAAACGCAAGCTCGCGACATTTCCAATTTTTACCAAAATCGGAAGAATTTCGAAATGAGTCTTTCCTACAGAGCGATTCGATAATTAATACAGGACCCTGAACTTAATGGTGTCCTCCACTTTCCTTAAGGCCTTGATCACCTCTTTGTTATAGTCTTTATCCAGGTCTGTAATCACATAGCCCACTTCGGCATCGGTAGAGAGATACTGGCCCAATATGTTCATTTCATAATGAGCGAGAACTTTGTTGATATGCGCCATCACCCCAGGAACATTTCTGTGAATGTGAAGGAAACGGTGTGCATTTTGTTGTTTGGGCAGTCGAATATTAGGAAAGTTGACGGCGTCAAATGTATTGCCCGAATTAACATACTCCATGATCTTATTGGGAACGAAATCCGCGATATTGCGTTGTGCTTCTTCTGTGCTTCCACCGATATGAGGTGTTAGAATAACGTTCGGTAGCCCTTGCAATTCACTGGTATACTTTCCATTGCTCTTGGGCTCGTCTGGAAAAACATCTATAGCTGCCCCCATCAGTCTGCCTTCCTTAAGCGCCTTGGCCAAAACAGGTATATCGAGCACAAACCCCCTTGATAAATTAACAAGAAAAGCGCCTTTTCTCATCTGATTGATTTCGCGTTCTCCTATAAAATTATGATTGGCAGGATTGTCGTCGAGGTGAAGGCTAACCACATCAGATACATTGAGCAGGTCTTCCAGCGTATCGCATTTAATCGCGTTCCCCAGTGCCAGCTTGTCGTTGATATCGTAGTAATAGACACGCATCCCCATAGCTTCAGCAAGTACTGAAAGTTGCTTGCCGATGTTCCCATAGCCAACGATACCGAGGTTCTTTCCTCTTACTTCTCTTGAATGTGTGGCTGTTTTATTCCACAAACCCGTATGCATCTCGGTACTTCTGGGAAAAATAAACCTCATCAACATGATGATCTGCCCTATCGCCATCTCCACTACCGAACGCGTATTGCTGTAAGGGGCATTAAAGACCACCACCCCTGATCTCTTGCAATAATCAAGATCGATCTGGGCCGTGCCGATACAGAAAGCACCAACCACCAATAATTTATCGGCCGCGTCAAGAACTCTCTTGGTAACCCGGGTTTTAGATCTGATTCCTAAAACATGAACCCCTTTTACCTTCTCTATCAATTCATCTTCAGTAAGGCTTTTCTCTACAAGTTCAACGGCAAAACCGTCTTCCGATAGATTGTCGAAAGCCACTGGATGGACATTTTCAAGGAGCAATATCTTAATTCGATTTTTGGGATACGATAAGCTTCGTGGCAAGTCATTGACAAAGAGGAACTCGTCGAGATTTGGAGCTACGTGATCTGCATTATCGGCCGCCTTATCGCGATGTACGTTTTCGGTATAGGCAAAAAATTTATGAGCGATTCCAGCTTCACGCATCACATAGTCGCTATAACCATCTCCGATTACCTGTACCTCTCCCTGGAGATCGAGCTGTTTAAGGCATTCGATCTTTCCATTGTGCGTCGCCAGAACGTTGGCTTCGTCAAATCCCACTATATACCCCTCTTCATCAAATTTAAAGGTATTGGCATAGACGCGATCTGATGGAATATTGAATTCCTCCACTATCGGGTCTATGAATTCTTTAAAACCGCAGGAAATCACATAGATGTCATCGGAGAACTTCTCGAAGAATTCCTTATTGGCCGTTATCGATTTGGATATTTTTTGACGTAGTTCCTTTACCAAAGAAGGCAAATGATCCTGATGTGCTTTCAACAAGCGAATCCTCCTTTCCAGGGATTCTGTAAATGAAATATCACCGTCTATACCCAGATTAGTCACCTTTTGTATCTCATCGATCACCTCTTCCCTGTTTCGACGGCCCTGGAGACTCATTTCGGCAAGCACGTCGAGTGCTTCCACCCTTGTAAGGGTACTGTCAAAATCAAAAACGTATTTCCGACTCACCTGATCTGTAAATT
>JBDNAQ010000081.1:0-10608 GCA_039768345.1 Flavobacteriaceae bacterium | reverse complement strand
GGCTCACCCCTTACCATTCCGAACAGGGAAGTTAAGCCCGTCTGCGCCGATGGTACTGCCGTAATTGGTGGGAGAGTAGGCCGCCGCCTTCTTCGAAACCCTGAAGTAAACTCGTTTTACTTCAGGGTTTTTTTATGCTCTAAGCAAACCTGCCCTGAATTGCTGACTTAAAATACCACTCCACTCATCACACCTATTCCGGGGCAAATGCCCTCCTCCCCGCACCAACAAGATAAAGCCCGGGACTGTAATAACATAGCAGCATCGAGAAACTCTTAAAACCCCAGCGGGACAAGACCTAATTCCATGCAAAAAACACATCGAGATTCCATCATATGATTACTGAGGAATTATCTCCTGGATAATTAGTTTTCGACTATATTTATATATTACTAACCACCCTTCCATGAGTAATAATCCGCAGGATCAGAAATTCAAAAAATGGCTCGATATCCTTCAACAGGAGAGCTGGCAACTTGAACTTATCATCTCCGGATTTGCTATTTATGGCCTGTTCACAATAATTGGCCCGATTGAACTCGCCAATCAGGAAGCACAGAACGACGGTAACGTTTATCGTGTTTTCCTGATGCAAGGACTACTGATTTCCTGGTATATTCTAACTATAAATCTTTTGGCACATGTTATTCTACGCGGACTATGGATTGGGGCTATTGGTCTGCGCTATGTGTCTGGTGAAATTGACTATGAGAGTCTTAATTATAGCCCGAAATTTAAACGACACCTATTAAAAAGAGTAGGATCCTTTGATAATTATGTGGCCGTACTGGAGAAATATTGTAGCATCATCTTTGCCGTTACCTTTTTATTAGTATTCTATCTACTGGGCCTGCTTTTAATAGCCTTCATATTTACCTTGTTGGGACTGATGATCGCCAAAGATGAAAATCCGGACTGGCTGAGATATGGTATTGGAATTCCTGTGATCATCTTTCTGGGTATTGGAACACTCCTTACTTTTATCGATTTCGTCACACAGGGATGGTTAAAAAAGAAAAAATGGACCACATATTTCTACTACCCCATATACTGGCTGTTTAAATACTTGTCCTTGTCCTTTCTGTACCGCCCAATGGTCTATAATTTCCTGGACACTAAATTTGGGAAGCGTTTAAGTATGATAATAGTACCGCTGTATATTGGGCTTAGTATTCTGGCTGCCACTGGTTTTAGCACTTCAAATTACTTTGAGAAGGATATGGCTTCCAATTCGTTTACGGCGAATTCAAAAAATTACGATGACGAGATTGAAGAAAACAATTTGTTTGCAGATCGTGTTTCTATTCCGTCAAAAGTTATTCGTACTTCATACTTAGATGTTTTTGTTGTCTACGGCAGTTCCATAGAAGATGATGTTTTCTTCTTCAATGAGGAATTGGAACCCGAAGAGGACAGGCGCGGTATATTTTCAAAAGTATTTAGCGAAGGTGTAATTCCCTGGGACGAAAGAGGTGAACGTATAGGAGATTATATGAAAACATTGGAGGATATGTATACGATAAGTGTTGATAGTGCTGACTTTAAACCCAAATTTGTGATTGCGCAAAACCAGCAGGAACAATTGGGTCTGCAAACAATTTTGGATCTGAAGACTATTCCAACAGGAAAGCATGTGTTGAGAATTGCGAGAAAAGATCACAGAGATGAAGAGATATATACCAGAACTATTATTGAAATTCCTTTCTGGTATCATCCACAATAACAGATTATTACGAATCTATAATGCAGATAAATGAGTATTAAAAAAATATTGCTAGTATCACTTATTACGCTTGGTTATGGTTTTATTTCGGCGCAATCGTCCGATATCAAAGCCCTTGTAGGAGGTACTTTAATTGACGGTTTTGGTTCGGATCCTATAAAGAACAGCGTTATAATTGTCGAAGGAGAGAAAATTATTACTGTAGGGACTATTTCAGATACCCCTATCCCCGAGACCGCAGAAATTATTTCAACGGAAGGGATGACCGTCCTTCCGGGATTGTGGGATATGCATGTGCATACCATGATTAATGGCCATGCCGACTATACCTATTGGGATAAAACCTATCCACCACTTTTTAAAGATGTGATTATGCCGGCATCGGCTCATCAACTTTTAATGGCCGGAGTTACCAGTGCAAGGGATCTCGGCGCACCCCTGGAGGAAAGTATAGCAGTCAGAGACGCCATAAATAATGGCGAAATTCCAGGAGCAACACTATATGTAAGCGGTCCTTTTATACAACACAGACCCTATCCCGGTACCGAAGCTTTTCGCTGGGGGGTTTTTGGTCCGGAAGACGGAAGAAAGAAGATTAAGCAGCTGGCAAAAGCAGGGGTCGACATGATCAAACTGGTAGATCAGGATCAAATGACGATGGAAGAATTAAAAGCAGTGGTAGATGAAGCCCATAAGAACAATTTAAAAGTTGTTGCACATGGTCATCGTCCTGAAGAGATCAGAAAGGGATTGCTTGCCGATGTCGATTGTTTTGAACATACCGGGCTCTCTTCGGCACCCAGGTATCCTGATGATGTGATGGAAATGATCAAAGAACGGACTGCCCAGATGAATAAAGGACCGTTGTTCTGGTGCCCAACGGTCGAAGGCCTGTATAATTACGAATATGTACGGGATAACCCGGAGAAACTCGATAATGATAGCTGGCATCTCGGTTTACCGGATAGTATAATTGCTGATATCAAAAATAGTATTAAACATCCCGACAGATTACCTTATTTTCAGCTAACACCTTCCCGAAAACCTACCCTGCAAACCAAGATAAATCAGCTCCTCGATGCTGGTGTGGTGCTCCTGGTGGGAACGGATAGCGGAATCCCTATGAAATTTCACAGCCAGTCTACCTGGAATGAATTAGATGTTTGGGTAAATGAATTTGGAATCGATCCTGTGTACGCGATTCGTTCGGCAACTTACTGGCCTGCACTTTGGATGGGCGTGGCCGATGAAGTAGGAACTATCACCCCGGGTAAATATGCAGATATTATCGCCGTGGAAGGTGATATACTGCGCTATATCAGCCTTCTGCAGGATGTTGACATAGTTATCAAACACGGTACCAGGTATAAGTAATGGCTGACATATATCATAGGGAAGAACGCCTCAATGCGATTACACATGCTTTTGGAATTCTACTCGGCATAGTAGGATTTAATCTGATGTGGAGTAATACCCATGATTTTCAAAACCTTGTTGGTTTCTCCATAGTGGTTTATAGCTGCTCGATAATATTGCTTTTTACCGCTTCAACCCTTTATCATTCGGTACATCTTAATCCCCTTAAAGCAAGGCTCAGGATTCTGGACCATATCTCCATCTATTATCTTATCGCCGGGACCTATACACCGGTCGCTTTAATCACCCTCTCAGAAGGCAATGGCTGGCTGATCTTCTACTTGATATGGGGAATTGCACTTCTTGGTACATTGCTCAAAGTATTTTATACAGGACGCTTCGAAGTCTTTTCGTTGATGCTATACCTTTTTATGGGATGGTTGATCATCTTTGACATCTCCAATTTAATTGAAAGTACCAGCAGGGCTGGATTGATTTTACTCTCACTCGGTGGGGCCTTCTATACCGGTGGAATATTTTTCTATGTAAAAAAGACTATACCCTATAACCATTTAATATGGCACATATTTGTTCTTGGCGGGGCCATTAGCCATTGGCTCTATATCTACCTTGAAGTACTGCCCGGATAGTCGTTATACCAAATAGGCCATGACAATGCCTAAGATGATCACAAATAATTTTCTGGCGTTTACCTGATGGCCTTTAGAACTCTCAAAGAGAATTACTGTGGATATGTGCAGAAACACACCGATCACTAAAGCCAAGAGCGGTGCCTGATATTGCTGGATAAGGCTGAAGTTTTGGGCGAGATAACTACCTAATGGGGTCATGAGAGAGAATAGTACTATGATTCCAAAACTCTGGTATTTTTTTAAATTCAAATTGATCAGAAAAATGCTCAACACCACAGTTACCGGTATTTTGTGAATCAGAATCCCCACTACAATCGGTTCATAGCTTTGTATAGGTATACCTTCAAGCAACGCATGAATGCAAAGGCTGATAAATATCAAGATTCGGGTGCCGCTTTTGCCCGATGAATGCGGACTATGCCCATGTTCCAATCCCTGAGAATAAAACTCAAGGAATACCTGAAGTAAAATCCCAAGTAATATGAAGATACCAATAGTCTTATGATCTGTAGTACGGTAGACCGAGGGAAGCAATTCGAAAACGGTCAGTGCCAAAAGAAAAGAACCGCTAAATGCCAGTAGCAGTCTAAGTACATATTGGTTCTTAATCTTAAAACTAACGACAAAAAGATAACTCAACCAGACGGCGAGAATGAGTAGTATATAGACCAATGGATCTGAATTGTTCTGTTATATTTCCGAAATTGACGTTAAAATTAGTTTATTTTAGCGGGATTCTAGTGGGAAGTTATGGAGAAGAATTTTAAAATGATCGCAAAGACCTTCTATGGTTTCGAGGAAGTTCTTGCTGCAGAACTAAGAACACTGGGAGCCTCTGAAGTTGTTGCTGGTAATCGAAGTGTAACATTTGAAGGGGATATGGGCTTTATGTACAAAGCAAATCTCTGTTTAAGGACTGCACTTCGCATTCTAAAACCCCTTCTCTCCTTTAGAATTCGGAATGAAAAAGAACTATATCAAAGGGTTTATGCGTTCGACTGGGAGGCGATTTTAGGAACAGACCAAACCCTTGCCGTATCCGCCACACTAATATCAGAAAAATATACCCATTCACTCTATATCGCCCAACGTGTCAAAGATGCAGTCGTCGATAAGTTCAGGGACCACAGCGGAAAAAGACCATCGGTAGACAAGCATTCTCCTGATGTTCAAATACATATTCATATCCAGGAGGACCATTGTCATTTGTCGCTAGACAGTTCGGGTGATTCTCTGCATCGCCGGGGTTATAGAACGATTACGAATATTGCGCCTCTCAATGAAGTCCTGGCTGCCGGATTATTGCTTTTAAGTGGCTGGAAGGGACAATGCGATTTTCTCGATCCTATGTGTGGTAGTGGTACAATCCTTATCGAGGCTGCCCTGATCGCCTGTAATATTCCTGCAAATTTGAACCGTAAACACTTTTCTTTCCAGAATTGGCGGGATTATGATCCTGAGTTATTCGACACCATTCTAAAAAACAGCCTTTCCAAAACGCGCGAATTCCCATTTGAAATTAGAGGTTTCGACAAGGCACCTTCAGCAGTCAGCAAAGCTCATCAGAATATCGAAAATGCTAACTTGTCCGAATTTATCAAGGTGGAAAGAAGGGACTTCTTTACTACCAGTAAACAAGGCGAACGACATCTTCATCTATTATTTAATCCGCCTTATGGCGAGCGACTTAGGGTTGAGCCCGACATTTTTTACAAAAAGATCGGGGACACATTAAAGAGACATTATCCCGGATCAGATGCCTGGTTGATAACTTCGAACCTGGAAGCTCTTAAGTTCGTTGGTCTCAGACCTACAAGAAAAATCAAGGTATTTAATGCTAGGTTGGAATCCAGGCTGGTGGAATACAAAATGTATAGTGGGAGTAAAAAAGCGAAGTACAACAAAGAACCGTAGCGGATAAACCCGAATATCGTCTTAATGAACTACAACTAACAGCTTTTGTTGTATTTTTTCTAATCGTGAGGATTCTTCTTGCTTTCTCTGCCGTAAATCAAATATTTTAAGCAGTCCCTTCGGCCATCATTGCCAATTTCTTCGCTCCTAAATTTGGTGCGATTCAAACCGATGAAAGATTGAAAATAAGGATGGAATAGCTTTTCATCAAAAGCATGCGCGATCTCTAAGTCCCCTTAATTTTCTTCCGGAATAGTTTCCTTAACCTTTTTCTTTTTGTAAATAGGTATGAGATAGGAAAGGGAGTAATTATATCCGACCCCAAACCTGCTATCTTCTGTAACCTTATTAAAGCCAGGAATCCACAAATTTTTCATGCGATCCGATTCTTTATTTGTCACAAGAACGCCCAGTCGCACCGAGGCACCGGCAAATAGGTTTTTGAATAATTCTGCCTTAACCCCAAACACAAATTCTAACCAGCTCGTATTAAGACCACTAAATTCTTCAGGGGCCAGGGTTCCCTCTACAAATTCTTCAGGACTCCAATATCGGTTGCTATCAAAAATGCGATAACTGTTCAGGGTCTGACTAAAAGTACTCACCGCATAACGACCACCGACAAAAATGGAATTATTCATCCCATACCAATTTTCGTAAGTATTAAAATCAACGCCTATTTTTAGATAACTGCCAGAGGTTTCATAATCATAGATATCGAACTGATTGGGATTGGAATCACTTCCGAGCTTTTCAGCACGACTCCGCTTTTCATTTCCCAGTTCTGCTGCCACGAAGAGTCTATGGCTAATCCTAAAATCGCCCATAATTTCAAATCCCTGATAATTGTCATCGAGGAAGGTTCTCACAGGCCGACTGAGATCCACACCCAGGCGGAGGCCATAGATCTGCCGATACTCGACGCTGTCTTTCTGATCAGCCACAGGAGTATCCTGGGCCATTGCCACCCAAGAACATAACATGAAAAAAACACTAGTGAAATATTTCAACATGTGCACTTGCCTGAGAATTTATAGTGGTGGAAATAATTTCAATACTCTGAATCCAATTATCACCATCGCTCGAAAGAGATTCGCTGAGCTCCTCAAAATTAGCTATAAAACCACATGCCCTGGATACAAATTCCTCCCGGGTGGTGTAGCTGAAACTCAAGGTATCCTGATTGCCGGTCTCAATATCATCCTCAGTGGCCGATTCACTGATGAATACAAAACCGGTGTCGGGTTGATTGATACGAAGCGGTATGGAAATAGAATCGAGGGTAGAACGATCCGTAAAGGTATCGACAGAGAATTCCTGTCCGAGACCCCTTACCCTCAAGCTGCTTACGGATTTGGATTCCAACGGATTTTCGGCATCGTAAAAACGTATAATCAGCAAGGGTGTATCGCCTTCAACACAAATATCATCCTTTTCACAGGCAAAAAGACTTAGCACTATTAGGAAGCCAATAATTAATGCCCGGCTAAGCTGAAGGGGACTTGTGACAGGTTTATGCTTCATTTTCAGAATCGGACTCTTGTGGTATGCGTTTCTCCAAAAGTACAACATTTTCCACGTGATGTGTCTGTGGGAACATATCGACGGGTTGAACTTTTTTTATTTCGTAATCCTCCGACATCAATGCAAGATCTCTTGCCTGTGTTGCACTGTTACAGCTCACATAAACGATCCGTGGCGGACCAAGTTTTAATAACTGCTGAACTACATTTTTATGCATTCCTTCCCGGGGAGGATCTGTAACAACAACATCAGGCTTACCATTCTGAACGATGAAGGTGTCATTGAATATGTCCTTCATGTCACCGGCGAAGAACAAGGTATTGGAAATCCCATTGTTGGCCGCATTATATGAGGCCGCCTCAATGGCTTCAGGAACGAAATCGATACCCACAACCTTGCTGGCCAGGCGTGCCAAAAAACAAGCGATCGTTCCGGTACCGGTATATAGATCATATACTACTTCGTGCTCCTGAAGAGCGGCAAAATTTTTAACAACTTTATAGAGATTATATGCCTGTTCTGAATTGGTCTGATAAAAAGACTTGGCCGTTATTCTAAATTCCAGTTCATCCATTTGTTCAATTATATGATCCTTTCCTTCATAGCACACGATCTCCTGATCATATATCGTATCATTTGCTTTATTATTCACCACATAAAGCAGGGAATCTATCTGCGGGAATGTTTTGTAAATATGGCTTAACAAAACTTCACGTGCAGCAGGGTCATCTTCGAAAAACTGAATGAGAACCATGAGCTCACCGATAGATGAGCGGCGGATCATCAATGTTCTCAATAAACCTGTTTTACCCCTTGGCGAAAAAAATGTTAAACCTTTTTCTATGGCAAAGCGCTTTATTTCCAGACGAATTTCATTGGAAGGAGCTTGCTGCAAGTGGCAGTGGTTAATATCCAATATCTTATCCCACATTCCCGGAATATGGAATCCCAGGGCATTCCTATCTCCAATCATTGCAGGGCTCGCGATCTCTTCTCGCGTAAGCCATCGATTATCCGAAAATGAAAACTCTAGCTTATTCCGGTATTCATATTGCTCAGGGGCGCCAATGATCGGTAGTGAATCGGGAAAATCAAGATGTCCAATTCGCTTTAAATTATTGGTTACCTCCTTTTGTTTATAAAACAATTGGTGCTCGTAACCCATATGCTGCCATTTGCAGCCGCCGCAAATACCAAAATGCTCGCATCGGGCTTCAACCCTTTTTTCAGAAAATCTGTGAAAATGTGTTGCTTCGGCTTCAAAATAGGCCTTTCTCTTTTTGGTAGTCAATACATCGACCATATCTCCAGGCACAGCGTTAGTGACGAATACGGTTCTACCATCCGGGGCTTTGGCCACTGCCTTTCCTTTAGCAGCAGTATCTAATACTTCTAGCCGTTCAAATAATTGTCTGGGTCTTTTTTTCCGCATGGGGCAAATGTAATACTAAATGACTGTTGGCGCATTCATATGTTAAGCATAAAAATGTAAGGTAATTTGCTAAGAATTGAACTTTTTCATGAAAAGTTCGTCTCTTTGATGAACCTTCCTATGAAAAACAGTAAAACAATATTCGATGGGATGCTAGTCCTTGGATTTCAAAATGGCGATTCAAAAGCGCTGGCCATACTGGTTAAGCGCTATCAATCTGATTTTTGCCGTTATGCCTGCTGGTATACCCATGATATTGAAATGGCCCGGGATGTGGTGCAGGACAGCTGGGGGGTTATAATTGCAAAACTGGGAACGCTCAGGAATCCTGATAGTTTTAGGAGTTGGGCCATGCGGATTATAACTCGTAAAGCCCAGGATCAACTTAGATCCACAGGCCGGATCAGAACGCTTAAAAAACAATACCAGCCTATCTATGAAGATGGAAGTGATGAGGATGATCTGAAAGCAGAATACATTAGGCAATTGCATGAGGCCATTCAAAAACTGAATTTCGACCAGCAACTCGTACTCAGATTGTTTTATACTCAGGAGTACAGCCTGAAAGAAATTAGTACTATTCTTGATATTTCTGTGGGCACAGTGAAATCCAGACTCTTTCACGCGAGGGAAAAACTGAAGTTAAATCTTAAATTGTAATATGATGAAAAATAAAAACGAAAAAATTGATGAACTGATTCGTGAAACACTGTCGGCTGAGGAAGCAGCATTCTATGATTCGCTCGAAGAGAAAGATCTTTTCGGCAAGTTGGGGGCAGTTTACCGGGGCAAGATGGGTTGGCTAAGCATTATTATGACGGTAGTACAGCTTTTGATATTTGTGATTTTTGTGGGTTGTTTATTGGTGTTTTTAGAGGCCGATACTACGGAAGAGCTCATAAAATGGGGAGCTGCCGGATTTTGTTGCCTCCTTGCAATGACCATGCTAAAATTATTTATCTGGATGCAAATGGACAAGAACGATCTCTTGCAGGAAATAAAAAAACTCGAACTTATTTTAGCGGCTCACATGGAACAGACCAAGGGCTAATTACGATTAGTAAGACCTCTATTTCCTGTATGATTTTTGTATTTTTACATTATTGATTAGGATGATTTCTCTCCGAAAGAAGGAATGGTAAGTGTGAGGAATAAATTTAATCTATTATGTCTGTATTAGAACAGGTTTCTTCGAAAGACGCCATGGCCCTTGAGGAAAAATACGGCGCTCAGAACTATCATCCGCTACCCGTGGTACTGAGCAGAGGAGAAGGCGTATATGTCTGGGACGTTGAAGGTAAAAAGTACTATGATTTCTTATCTGCTTATTCTGCTGTTAATCAGGGACATTGTCATCCAAGGATCATTAATGCACTAAAGGAGCAGGGCGAAAAACTCACCCTTACGTCACGTGCATTTTATAATGATATGCTGGGCCGGTATGAAAAGTTCGTTACTGAATTCTTCGGCTTCGACAAGGTACTTCCGATGAATACTGGGGCGGAAGCCGTTGAAACTGCCATAAAACTTGCCCGGAAATGGGGTTATGAGAAAAAAGGAATCCATTCTAACCAGGCGAAGATCATCGTATGCCAGAATAACTTCCACGGCAGAACAATTACCATAATTTCGGCCTCCAACGATCCGGTTGCCACCGAAAACTTCGGGCCGTTTACACCTGGTATTGTATCTATAAGATATAATGATTTGAATGCACTTCGCGAGGCACTCGAAGACCCTAAAGTTGCTGCATTTCTGGTAGAACCCATCCAGGGTGAGGCCGGAGTTTATGTGCCAGATGAGGATTATTTCAGAGAGGCCTATAAAATGTGCAAAGAAAATAATGTGCTGTTTATCTCCGATGAGGTCCAGACAGGAATCGCCCGTACGGGCCGTTTACTGGCTTCTTGCGGTCAGTGCTCCTGTACAGATAAACTCTGCAGCGAAACCCCTGAAGTAAAACCCGATATTCTTATTCTGGGCAAAGCCTTATCTGGTGGTGTGTT
>JBDNAQ010000379.1:0-13758 GCA_039768345.1 Flavobacteriaceae bacterium | reverse complement strand
GGGCCCAAAAAAGGCTCGGTCAAGGCCTTAGCATCTGTATTTTTCCTGAAGCCGGCGTGCCTGATGAAAATGTGATACTTGATTCGTTTAAGGAAGGGGCTTTCAAAATGGCAATTGCCCACAACATACCCGTGGTCCCTATAACCTTCTACGACAACAAACGAAGATTTCCATTTAGTTTCTATGCCGGTGGACCAGGGATCTTGAGAGTAAGGATTCACCAATTTTTTAATACGGAGAGGCTACAGGAAGATCAGAAATCGGAACTGAAGGAAACCGTAAGGAATGTGATTCTGAAGGAATTGCTCAAAACTTCAAAAACTACCTGAAAAATATGGGCATTGATGACAAAACACCCCGCATTGTGGATGCGGGGTGTTTGAACAGTTATCGCATCAGTGCTATAACCAATCTAACCAACATTGTTTTAGAGCAGAATCATCTCTTTCTAAAATTTAAAGCTCATCCCGGTGTAAACCCCAAGCGAAAAAGGCTGAAAACTGCCTTCCACCCCAGAGAACATATTCATATGATATTTAAACATTGGTTCGAGGTGTACCTTCATCTTATCGTTTAGTTTGTAGTTTATCCCCATACCAAGATTAGTGCTAAAGTTCAGATCATTTAAATTATTGGCTTCTCCCATTTCAGTTGTCGAACCTGAGGACTCCAGGGTTACAGAATTATTGACCAGGAATAGCGAACTGAATCCCCCCACCAGGTTAATGCCAAGCCTGCGATCTAAAATGGCGTAGTTAAGTTCCAGAGGGACTTCCAGATATCCGAACTCCTGAACCATACTGCCACTTCTCGAGGGGCTTTGTGCAACGATATCATTGGCGCTAAATTCCGCCGTCGAGGTTCGCGAAGCACTGCTTTCTACCACAAGATTCCTGGAATTGCTGTTGTAATTTATATTGGTAATTTCCGAACTGGTAGATGCAACCAGTGAAGAGGAAAATATTATATCGTTCGTATTATAGCCGAAATCCACCTTATGGAGACCAGAGCGCAGGCTAAGCTTCTTCGTGACATCATAACTTACCCCAACCCCATAACTCAGGTTAACATTTCCCGTCTTGGAATTGGAAGCAAAATTAGAATGAATAGGAGATCCGTCGCCAAAAGAGTTGAAATAGACCGGCGCGATGCTCGGTCCGACAGACCATTTGGGTCCTGAGACCTCTGCAAGTGCTTCTTCTTCTTCTTTGTTGATTTCATCGAAAATGGACTTTTTCCCGGACTTTTCATCGGCCTCTTTTTCTGCGAGTTGTTCAGCTATTTCCATTTGGGCCGGGGAATCCGCAATTTCATTATCCGCTACTCCTTGTTCAGCCGCTCGTTCCGCTAGTCCACTGCTATCCTCCACATCAATCTCATTCTGAAGGAGGTCCTGACGGATTTGTGCAACTTCTTTTTCCGACCGATCACCCTCCCCGACGGGATCTATGATTTTTTCTGTTGTTGAATTTTCCACCAACACTTCATCAGTTTTGCCCAACACTTCGGTCG
Source organism: Flavobacteriaceae bacterium (assembly GCA_039768345.1). Taxonomy (GTDB): domain Bacteria; phylum Bacteroidota; class Bacteroidia; order Flavobacteriales; family Flavobacteriaceae; genus JAHEJJ01. The sequence continues at coordinate 12,246 of JBDNAQ010000379.1, read as the reverse complement.
TAGTATTAGCGGGCAGCTCGGTATTTGGATTTCCCTCTGAGACCACTTGAATATCTTTATTCACCGAATCAACAGGGTTATTCTTATTTTCCGTTTTCGGGCCTTGTTCCTCGCCGGTCACGGTAATCTCCGCAGCCGGGATTTCTGATTCCTGGCCCGGTTTTTTCGGTTGGTCCTTGATCTGTGATCGATTCTCAGGCACACTTGACTCTACATCGGTAATAGTAGCATCAACTGGGGCTTTACTTGAAAAGGGATTCCATACCATGAGTGTGATGGCCAGAACAGCGGCAGCGCCGCCTAGTTTCCACCAGATCGGGATAATCCTTCTCGATTTTTTACGTTGGTCCAGGGACTGTTCGATCGACTGCCATACCTTCTCATCCGGTATCTCACGGTAATCGCCCAGTTTATCCTGAAACAATTTGTCTATATCTTTTTTGTTCATGCCGTTATTTTAGGCTATGTTGATATTTTGCTTTTTGATCTTTTCCCTTAAAATCATCCTTGCTCTTGCCAGATTAGATTTCGAGGTCCCCAATGATGTCCCCAGGGCTTCACTGATCTCTTTATGGGAATATCCATCCATGACATACATATTAAAAGTCAGCCTGTACTTATTGGGCAACTCCTGAATATATCTCAAGAGGGTCTGAAGGTTGATATCGTCGAATACATCTTCATGGTCGATCTCTTCCATAAGGTTTTCACTCACCAGTTTAAGGTGCTGTTCTTTTCGATATTTCTGCAATACGGTATTGATCGCGATCCTTTTCATCCAACCTTCGAATGAGCCCTTAGACTTATACTGCCCAATTTTGTCATAGATCGTCATAAAACTATCGTGCAGACTATCTTCTGCTTCGACCTTGGTACGGGAGTATTTTAGACAGACACCGAACAATTTGCTTGCATATTTCTTATACAATTGTTCCTGGGACCTCCTGTCTCCCTTTTTACAACCTGATATGAGTTTCTCTATGCTACTCAAAATGTTGGTTAGAATATTATCGGTCCTGGGTATAGTCTACGGGACTACAGGAACCTCCAATTCAATATACTGCTGCTCTCCGTTTTCGTCTTCCCCAGACCACATTCTGAAGAAGTACGTGCCTTCGTACAAACAAATAAAATCAAGTGATCCTTCTGCTTCGATCGCAACGAGATTGCACACCTCATCTTCGCGCTCAGAGCCGATGGCCACAATGTTCCGGCTGGTAATATCAATATTGCTGATATCGAATCCTTCAAAAGCAATACAGTTGTTGGGTACGATATAGGTAATCTTGATATTGTAAGTTTCGTTTAGGGTGAATGATTCCGGAAACTCTGCATCTACTATCTGCAATGGAACAAAATGAAATTTTACACTGTCGTCATTCAGGCTGCATGAAGTAATTGAAATGGCGATACAGCAGAGTATGAGTAAGAACGTTTTCTTCATGATCATCACGCAATATCATTAACAAAAAGATGAAAACTAGGTCTAAAGGTTGCTTAGAAAACGGACTTTTAAAAAATAGCAGCTTTTACAGACTATGCCTTAACAGTCCGAATGGCTTCTTTGATCTTGGCCTCAAGTTCTTCAAGAAGTTCAGGATTATCACCTAAAAGAGCCTTTACAGCGTCTCTGCCCTGCCCTAGTTTAGTGTCGCCATAGCTGAACCAGGAACCACTTTTCTTGATTATTTCATAATCTACGCCCAGGTCGAGAATCTCACCGATCTTGGAGATCCCTTCGCCGTACATAATATCGAACTCGGTGGTTTTAAATGGTGGAGCTACTTTATTCTTAACTACTTTTACCCGGGTTTTGTTACCCAGTACCCTGCCATCTGTATCCTTGATCTGCGTTGATCTTCGGATATCGAGCCGTACAGAGGCATAAAATTTCAGGGCATTTCCTCCGGTTGTGGTTTCGGGATTTCCGAACATCACACCGATTTTTTCTCTTAACTGGTTGATGAAAATTACAGTAGATCGTGTTCTGCTGATAGAAGCCGTAAGCTTTCTCAGGGCCTGTGACATCAAACGGGCATGAAGCCCCATTTTGGAATCTCCCATTTCACCCTCGATTTCGCTTTTTGGAGTAAGTGCAGCCACGGAATCGATAATGACAATATCAATAGCACCTGAGCGAATTAGATTATCGGCAATTTCCAGGGCCTGTTCACCATGATCGGGTTGTGATATGATAAGATTGTCGATGTCGACTCCCAGGTTTTGTGCGTAGAACCGATCAAAAGCGTGCTCTGCATCGATAAAAGCCGCAATACCCCCATTTTTCTGGGCTTCTGCAATAGCATGCAGGGCAAGCGTGGTTTTACCTGAGGATTCAGGACCATAAATCTCGACCACCCGACCTCTGGGATAGCCACTAACTCCTAATGCCAGATCGAGGCCTATAGAACCAGAGGGGATCACTTCTATGTCTTCTATCACATGATCACCCATCCTCATCACGGCTCCCTTACCGTACGTTTTGTCAAGTTTATCCAGGGTGAGTTTTAACGCCTTTAATTTTGCTTCTTTTTCGCTCATTTGCGGTTTTTTTATGGGAAAGCTAAATTACCATTCATTTTGGATATAACAATGCAGTGAGCAACCTTTTTGACTCCATGGCATCATATTAGAAAGTGTTCGTACCACACCTATAAATCCAAGGTGATAACTGCTATTGCAGCCAGGGCCATTACCTCATTAGGTTATCTATGAAAAATAAGTATACGGTATGGCCGTATAAGAGCTTTGAAGTCTTTCAAAGCTCTTTTTCATTGTGTACCTGATAATATTATTTAATTTTGCCCCAGACTATTCTTAAAACTTAATCATTGGTATAGCATGCAACTGTACAATACTTTAAGTGCTAAGGAAAGGGAAGCTCTTATCGATAAAGCAGGTAAGGACAGACTCACGATTTCTTTCTACAAGTACGCACACATTGGGAATCCCCGGCTTTTTAGGGATTACCTTTTTATTCACTGGAACAATTTGGAAGTGTTAGGCAGGATCTATGTGGCCCGCGAAGGAATTAATGCCCAATTATCCGTTCCATCAGAAAATTTTAATGAATTTAAACATCATCTGGACAGCATCAGTTTCCTGGAAGGAGTACGACTGAATATAGCTATTGAACAGGACAATAAATCATTTTTGAAGCTGAAGATAAAAGTGAGAAATAAGATCGTCGCCGATGGTCTTAACGACGAAAGCTTTGATGTTACCAACAGGGGAGTTCATCTGAACGCAGAGCAATTCAATACAATTATCGAAGACCCGGATACCATACTGGTAGATATGCGCAATCATTATGAAAGTGAGATCGGACATTTCCAGTATGCTATTACGCCCGATGTCGATACATTTAGAGACTCTCTGGATATTATCGAAGAACAGTTATCGGAATACAAGGAAGAAAAGAATCTTGTGATGTATTGCACCGGGGGTATTCGATGCGAAAAAGCCAGCGCTTATTACAAGCATAAAGGATTTAAGCGAGTATTCCAGCTTGAAGGTGGAATCATCGAATACACCAGGCAGGTCAGGAAGAAAGAATTGGAGAACAAATTCCTGGGAAAGAATTTCGTCTTTGATCAGAGAAGGGGCGAGCGTATTTCAGATGATATAATTTCGCAATGCCATCAGTGTGGTGCCGCCTTTGACACCCATGTAAATTGTGCCAATGAGGCCTGTCACTTGTTGTTTATCCAGTGCGAATCCTGCGCAAAAAAAATGGATAACTGCTGTAGCGATACGTGCAAGGAGATAGTTTCTTTGCCATATGAAGAGCAAAAAAGACTCAGGCGTGGCAAAGTGGTAAGCAATAAGATTTTTAAGAAGGGAAGATCCGAAGTGTTGAAGTTTAAGAATCCTGGACCTATGAAGTCAGATATTGACAGGCAGGTCTGATCCCTTTTAAATTTATCATATCTTTACAGGTGTAAACGAAGTACGAACCTTTTTTGGTTGAGGACTACAGTTCTTTTCCAAATCAAGATAAGAAATATGGGTTGTAACAGTTGTTCAACCACTACGGGGGAACAGCCTAGAGGATGCAGGAATAATGGGACCTGCGGATCTGACGGCTGTAACAAGCTCACCGTTTTCGATTGGCTTTCCAATATGTCTCTGCCCGAGGGCACCACGGCATTCGACTGTCTTGAAGTTCGCTTTAAGAACAGTCGGAAAGAGTTTTTCAGAAATACAGAGAACATTCCACTTTCTATAGGGGACATTGTGGCAACCCAGGCAAAATCGGGGCATGATGTCGGTATTGTGACCCTGACCGGGGAACTGGTCAGAGTTCAGATGAAAAAGAAGAAAGTAAACCCCGATGATGAGCTCCCCAAAATTTACCGGAAGGCTACCCAAAAGGATATTGACAAGTGGCAAAAATGCAGGGACAAGGAGGAAGAGGTAAAAAAACGTTCACGGGAGATGGCAATTTTATTGCGTCTTCAGATGAAAATCTCGGATATTGAATTCCAGGGCGACGGTTCTAAAGCCACATTTTACTATACTGCAGAAGAGCGGATCGATTTCAGACAGCTGATCAAGGACATGGCCAAAGCCTTCGGCATCCGCATAGAAATGAGGCAGATCGGATACCGACAGGAAGCACAACGACTTGGAGGAATCGGTTCATGTGGCCGCGAACTGTGCTGCTCTACCTGGCTTACGGACTTCAGATCGGTTAGCACCTCTTCGGCCCGATATCAGCAATTATCCCTTAATCCTCAAAAGCTAGCAGGCCAATGCGGGAAATTGAAATGTTGCCTGAATTACGAATTGGATCTTTACATGGAAGCCCTGAGTGATTTTCCACCTCAGGATGTTAAACTTCAGACAGAGAAAGGGATTGCCTTTTGCCAGAAAGCTGATATCTTCAAAGGGGCATTGTGGTATTCCTATAAGGACGATCCTTCTACCTGGCATGAACTTACCAAGGAACAGGTTCATCAGATCATGAAGTATAATAGGACGAAAGAAAAAGTGATGAGTTTAGAGGAGTTCGCCTCGGAAAATATCAAATCGGAAAATCTGATATTCGAGAATGCGGTTGGGCAGGACAGCCTAACCCGCTTTGATCGTCCAAGACGAAAGAATAAAAGAAGAAAAGGCAGAAATCAGCGATCTGCCAAAAAAAGCAGACCAGGGAATGCTTAGCAGATGCTCAATTATTGTCGTATTACTGCTTTTCATAAGCTGTAGCGACACGTTGGTATATTCTGAATATAAGGCCACTACGAATGGCGTTTGGGATAAGGACGATGTAAAGAAATTTGAAGTGAGTTCTCTCGATTCCATCCATCCACACGATATTTATATCATGGTTAGGAACGACAACACTTTTCCCTTCAGCAACCTGTTTCTCATTGCAGATATTCAAACACCCGATGATCAGATCACCCGAGATACCCTGGAGTTCGAAATGGCGCTCCCCGACGGACGATGGCTGGGGAAAGGATACGGCAGCGTGGTTGAAAATAAACTTTGGTATAAGGAAAACATCGTTTTTTCAAGTCCGGGCGTATATACAATACGGCTTGTTCATGCTATGAGGCAAAACGGACAGGTAGAGGGAATAAACAATTTAAAAGGCATAACCGACGTTGGTATTGAAATTGAACGACGGGAAGAGTAATGGCTAAGAAGAAATCGACTGCGAAAAAGGGTAGCTTTTATCCATTTATAAAAGGATTCTGGATTTTGTTCGGAGCAGGCATACTGGCTGTGCTGCTGCTTTTTCTTTTGGCATCTTGGGGCGTTTTTGGAGAAATGCCCACTTTTGAACGCCTCGAAAATCCGCAAACCAACCTGGCCACCGAAATCATTTCATCCGATGGTGAAACGCTGGGGAAACTCTACCTGGAAGACAACAGGACCTGGGTCCCCTATCAGGAACTACCTCAAAACCTTGTGGATGCACTGGTGGCTACTGAGGATGTCCGCTACTACGAACATTCAGGCATCGATGCCCGAGGGACCCTAAGGGCAATGGTCTTTCTGGGGCAGAGGGGAGGCGCTAGTACCATATCTCAACAGCTTTCTAAATTGCTTTTTACCAAAAGAAGGTCTGGTGGGGTTGGAAGAATTATTCAGAAGATCAAGGAATGGGTTATCGCTATAAGACTTGAGCGTCAATACACCAAGGAAGAGATTATGTCGATGTACCTCAACGAGTACGATTTTGGATTTAATGCAGATGGGATCCGATCTGCTGCGCGTATCTATTTCGGAAAGGAACCCAATGCTCTTAAAATCGAAGAGTCGGCTGTACTGGTGGGAATGCTTAAAAACTCCTCCCTGTTTAACCCTATCAGACGCAGTGAACTGGTGTTAAACCGAAGGAATACCGTTCTGGGTCAAATGGCCAAATATGAATATATCACCGAAGCTCAGGGAGATTCTCTGCAGGCTTTGAAAATGGATATCAATTTCAGCCCTGAATCACACAGAGAAGGTCTTGCTACCTATTTCAGGATGTATCTTCAGCGTTACTTGAAAAGGTGGATTGAAACGAATCCGAAGATCGATGAGAATGGAGACAAAGGGAAATGGAATATCTACTTAGACGGACTAAAAATTTATACCACCATAGATTCGAGAATGCAGGCCAATGCAGAAATGGCTGTTGAGGAACATATGAAAGAACTACAGGCCGAATTTTTCATACAGAATACTCCTGAGAGAAACCCTACAACTCCATTTCTTGAACTCGAACGATCCGAAATTACCATGATCATGGAAAAGGCCATGAAAAACTCTGAGCGTTGGAGGGCCATGAAAAGGGCAGGGTCGTCGGAAGAGGAGATCAGAGCTTCTTTCAATGAGAAAACAGAAATGACCGTATTCGACTGGGAGAGTGAGACCCAGGAGAAAGATACCATATTGACTCCCCTCGATTCCATCCGCTACTATAAAACCTTCCTCCGGGCCGCCATGATGTCGATGGAGCCCCAAACCGGTCATGTTAAAGCATGGGTGGGAGGAGTGGACTACAAGCATTTTCAGTACGACAATGTGATACAAGGTGCCCGACAGGCAGGATCTACCTTCAAACCCTTTGTCTACGCAGCGGCCATCGATCAGTTACGCCTGTCGCCATGCGATGAATTGCCCGACAGTCAGTACTGCATAGAAGCTAACAAACATGGGAACCCGGAACCCTGGTGCCCGAAGAATTCAAATGGTAAATATTCAGGAAATATGTATACCCTGAAGCATGCTCTGGCCAATTCTGTAAATACCGTGACAGCTCAACTGATTGACCGAATCGGCCCAAAACCGGTGGTATCGATCGTTAAAAAACTGGGTCTGAGCAAAGAAATCCCCGAAGTTCCTTCAATTGCATTGGGCACCCCGGATTTTAATGTCTATGAGATGGTGGGCGCCTATGGTACATTTGCAAATCAAGGGGTATATGTAAAACCAGTTATGGTGACACGCATAGAAGACAAGAATGGTACAGTTCTTTACGAATATGTTCCTGAGACAAAAGACGTACTTAATAAAGATGTGGCCTACGCCATGGTTAATCTGATGGAAGGGGTCACCCAAAGCGGATCCGGGATGCGCTTGCGCCATAGCAGCTTAAAAGATCAAAAGGTCTATAAAGAAATCATTACCGGATATCCTTATGGATTTACCAATCCTATTGCCGGGAAGACCGGGACCACACAGAACCAAAGCGATGGTTGGTTTATGGGGATGGTCCCCAACCTGGTGACCGGAGTATGGGTAGGCGGGGAGGAACGGTCTGTTCACTTCAGGAGCATTGTTTATGGCCAGGGAGCATCTATGGCGTTGCCAATCTGGGGCCTTTATATGAAAAAGAACTATGCCGATGAGGATCTGGGCATTTCTCAGGGCCAGTTCGAGAAACCGGAAAATCTTTCGATCAATGTGGATTGCAACAAGATTCAGGAGGATATAGAAAAACTGCCAGACCTGGAAGACGACCTGGATGATCTGGACTTCTAGCCTCTTGTGAGCATAAGGAACTCAGCCGATTTTTACCCTCAAAAATTCGCTCTAATAGTGTAAATTAGTAGCAGTGCTTTAAAGGTGTTCGCTTTTGAAGTAGAATCTTAATTCGTATGATAAAAAAAACGGTGGCCGATGCACAGGATGCGCTGCGTGGAGTGCAGGATGGCATGACTTTTATGCTCGGAGGATTCGGGCTCTGTGGGATACCGGAAAATGCGATTGCCGAACTGGTAAAGCTCGGGATAAAAGATATCACATGTATCAGCAACAATGCCGGGGTTGATGATTTTGGTCTTGGCCTTCTTCTACAGAAAAAACAGATACGTAAAATGATCTCCTCCTACGTGGGAGAGAACGACGAGTTCGAACGTCAGATGCTCAGCGGTGAGCTCGATGTGGAATTAACCCCACAGGGAACACTCGCAGAGAAATGCAGGGCTGCGCAAGCAGGCTTTCCTGCAATTTATACCCCGGCCGGCTATGGCACAGAGGTAGCCGAGGGGAAGGAAATCAGGGAATTTAATGGTAAGATGTATGTATTGGAATATGCATATAAATCAGATTTTTCCTTTGTGAAAGCTTGGAAGGGTGATGAAGCAGGAAATCTGGTGTTCAAAGGAACCGCAAGGAATTTCAATCCATGTATGTGTGGGGCTTCAGACATTACAGTGGCCGAAGTAGAAGAGTTGCTTCCGGCGGGGAGTCTGGACCCGAACGAGATTCATATTCCGGGGATTTTCGTTCAGAGGATATTTCAGGGAAGCCACTACGAGAAGAGAATTGAACAACGGACGGTAAGAAAACGAGATTGATGCTGGATAAGAACGGAATAGCAAAAAGAATTGCCCGAGAAGTTAAAGATGGCTACTATGTAAACCTGGGAATAGGTATACCCACACTGGTCGCCAACTTCGTACGATCCGATATCAGTGTCGAATTCCAAAGTGAGAATGGAGTCCTGGGGATGGGTCCCTTTCCCTTTGAAGGCGAAGAAGATCCGGACATCATCAATGCAGGGAAACAAACAATTACCACTTTACCAGGGGCCTCTTTTTTTGATTCCGCCACGAGTTTTGGGATGATCCGGGGGAAACACGTTGATCTCACTATCCTGGGAGCCATGGAAGTGGCCGAAAACGGGGATATCGCTAACTGGAAGATCCCTGGCAGAATGGTCAAAGGGATGGGCGGTGCGATGGATCTTGTGGCTTCTGCCGAAAATATCATCGTAGCCATGATGCACACCAATAAGGCTGGGAAATCCAAGTTACTAAAACGCTGTACTCTTCCACTTACCGGAGTTGGTTGTGTTCGAAAAATTGTGTCTAACCTGGCCGTTCTTGAAATCACCGATGAAGGGTTTAAGCTATTGGAAAGAGCACCGGGTATTAGTATTGAAGCGATCAAAGAGGCTACAGAAGGCCGATTGATCGTTCAGGGCGATGTACCTGAAATGGAGATCTGATTTCGGTTTTATCGACGAACGACACCCCTTTTGATTTTTCACCACAATTTTTTAAATATTCACAACAAACCGTTGATTGATGCGTTAATATATCCTATATTTAATCTCTAAATTTTTTAACCCCGTTTAACCTATAAATACTAAATCGCTATGGAAGCCCAGATAGACCATACGCCAGTTGAAGAAGATGTCCAGATTTACAGAAACGAATTCCTAAGTGGAGTTCTTATGCTCGCTAAAAAACTCTTCATGCTGTAAGCAAACAAAACCTGACAATTAGTACAAGCAAACTTTATGGTTTGCTTTTTTTATTTCATAAATCGGGGAAATTCCAAAAATCTACACCAACCAGGCTTTGTACGCTGCAAGGATCCTGTGAATAAGAAGGAATCTTTTATTAATTTTCGACAAAAGAATCAGCGTGGATTTAAGCCTTGCAAAATGTACTATCGAAAAACTCGATCTATTATTGGAGATTTCGAAGGCGACATTTCGAGATGCTTTTGAACACCTCAATGACCCTGAGGACTTTCAAGCCTATTTAGAACAGGCTTTCGATCGTGAGAAGATCGAAAATGAACTAAAGAATAATGAGATATTTTATTATCTGGTCTACAACCGCAGAACTCCGGTCGGATATTTCAAACTAAATGCCGCAGCAGCCCAAACAGATATCTCGGATCCGGACTCACTCGAGATTGAACGTATCTATGTATGTAAAGAATACCAGGGATTGAAAATCGGAAACTGGATGATTACCCAAATCCTCAACCTGGCGAGAAGAAAAGAAATTTACTATCTCTGGTTAGGTGTTTGGGAGGAAAACAAGGATGCGATTCGATTTTACCAAAAACTTGGCTTTCGAAAGTTTAAAGAACACCCCTATTATATTGGAAAAGATGAGCAGACCGATTGGTTAATGCGGTTTGATATCCCTAAATTGTAGCTCTTAATAAGCGCGCTATGACCATCAGGAAGCTGTTTTTATATCTGATTATCGGTATTATTTCTATATGCGGATATTCACAATCTATTTATTTTCCAGATCGCAATACCGATTGGGAAACACGTGCCCCCCAAGATTTTAATATTGATAAAAACCAGCTCGATAGCGCGGTAAAATTCGCTCTTGATAATGAATACTCCGGATCCAGAGACCTGCGGCTGGCTATCCTGAAAGGATTTGCACGCGAGCCATTTCATGAGATACTCGGGCCCACCAAAAAACGTGGAGGTCCGGCAGGGATGATACTGAAAAATGGTTATCTGATTGGCAGCTGGGGAGATATTAGGCGGGTAGATATGACCTTTAGTGTAACCAAGAGCTTCCTTTCAACTGTAGCCGGCCTGGCTGTCGACCGAAAACTGATCAACAGCGCGAACGACCTGCTTGCCGACTATATCTGGGATGGTACTTTTCGGAGCCCGCACAATAGTCAGATCCGATGGAAGCATTTATTGCAGCAAAACTCCGATTGGTCGGGTGAGCTGTGGGGAATTAAAGACTGGGCAGACAGGCCACCGCGAGAGGGAAATCTGGACGATTGGAAGTATAGGGAACTGCGTACTCCGGGGACTGTTATGGAATACAACGATGTCAGAGTAAATGTTCTGGCATATTCACTTACCCATGTATGGCGGAATCCTCTACCAAAAGTGCTTAAAGAGCATCTGATGGACCCTATTGGAGCATCTTCTACCTGGAGATGGTTTGGATATGATCATGCCTGGACTGAGGTAGATGGACTTCAGATGAAATCTGTGACCGGTGGAGGTCATTCGGGTGCCGGTATTTTCATCAGTGCTGAGGATATGGCCAGGTTTGGTCTATTATTTATGAATGACGGACGTTGGAATTCCGAGGAAATAATTAGCGAAGCGTGGATCTCCGAAGCGCTTACCTCTTCAGAGCCAAATGTTAATTACGGATTTATGTGGTGGTTGAACACCCCGGGTGATGACCGTTGGGAAGGAGCACCCGATAATCTTTTTTCGGCACAGGGATTTGGAGGAAATTATATTGTAATCGACAGGAAAAAGCAATTGGTAATTATAACGCGCTGGATGGAACCAGCAAAGATGGCCGACTTTCTAAAACTGCTTTATCAGGCCATGGATTAGATCTTGTCGAGTATTTCTATAGCCCGGAGAAGTGTATCATCGGTTTTGGCAAAACAAAACCTTAAATTCTGGTGGTCTTGGCCGTCTTTATTGAATACAGAGATGGGTATACTTGCGATGCCCTTTTCCACAGTCAGGCGTTTGGCAAACGCCAGGTCTCCTTCGTCTGTGATTTCGGAGAAATCCAATAATTGAAAATACGTCCCTTCGGAGGGTTTGAATTTAAATCTCGCCCCCTTCAACCCCGATAGAAATAGGTCGCGTTTTTGTTGAAAAAACGGCCCCAGGGCCAAATAGTGATCAGGGTTTTTTAGGTATGAAGCCAGCGCCCTTTGCAGCGGATGGTTGGCGCAGAAGACGTTAAATTCATGGATTCTGCGGAACTCCTTCATCAGGTAATCAGGGGCAGCACAGTAGCCCATTTTCCAACCGGTTACATGAAATGTTTTTCCAAATGAAGCACAGATAAGGCTTCTTGAGGCCAAATCTTTATATCGGGAGGCGCTTTCGTGCCGGCCCTTATCGAAAACGATATGTTCATAAACTTCATCGCTGAGTACCAGGATGTTTGTGTTTTGTAAAGATCGTTCCAGGGTCCTCATATCCTCCGAATCGAATATCCTTCCGCTTGGATTATGAGGTGTATTGATAATCACCATCCTTGTCTTGTC
>JBDNAQ010000080.1:0-8561 GCA_039768345.1 Flavobacteriaceae bacterium | reverse complement strand
CCCTTGCATCGGCATATGCTTTTAGTGCTTTGTCGTCCTGCCCTAATTGGGTATAGATCAGTGCGATATTTTTGATGACCTCCGCTCGTTTGGAAGGGGTTTTTTCATCAACCGGATCTTTGTATTCCTTTGACTTGATCATCAGGTCTCGCTGGAACTGTTCCATTTCCTCCACTTCGCCTGTTTCTACATTGGTGGCCTTGTATAAAGTAGTGCTTCCGTCGTAACCTACATCTCTTAACTCTTCATAATAAGCCAGGGCTTCTTCATAATGTTGTCCGTTTACCGCACTGCTGGCGGCGTAGTAGAGGTATATAGTATCATTAGGACTCAGCTTATATCCCATATAGAGCTTTTCGGCTGCCTCCTTGAACTTTTTGTTATTGTTATCCTCAACGGCTGCACTGATCAGATCTGCCGTAAGTGCACCCAAACTTTGGCGCGCCTCATCCGAATAGCGTGGTTTGCCGCTTTTTTCTTCAATACTGACGGTTTCATTAAAACAGTGAACTGCCACATCAAAAGCTGAGGCATCTCCTTTTTTAGCCAGATCAGCATATATTTTTCCTCTTGTCAGATGATACTGGGCCTGTGTTTTTGCGTCTGCAGAGGCAATCAGACCGGATGCAGCCTCCAGCGCTGTTTTTGCTCCTGCGGAGTCGCCCGATTTCAAGGCTTTGTCTGCAGCCTTAATCTCATTCTTCTGTGCATAACTAACCAGGCTGAATAGCATGGCCAGCATAATTAAGAACTTGGTTTTCATAGTAAAAAAAATTAGTGAAATAGTGTTTATTATCGTTTATTATTCCTTTTCTGAAGGAGTATCATCAATTGCCGTGCCATCTTCTGTATCTACCTCGATATCCAGAATTTCTGCCTGATCGAGGTTCTCCTCTTCCTTCATTACCTTGGCTACTGCCGCGATGGAATCATTTGCTTTGATATTGATCAGTTTCACTCCCTGGGTAGCCCTGCCCATAGTTCGCAGATCCTCCACGATCATTCTTATCGCGATCCCGGACTTATTTATGATCATCAGATCGTCTGAATCAGAAACATTCTTAATAGCTACCAGTCCGCCTGTTTTGTCAGTAATGGAGATTGTCTTCACCCCTTTACCACCCCGATTTGTAATCCTGTAATCGTCTATGCTCGATCGCTTCCCATATCCATTTTCAGACACCACTAGGATCTCATCATCAAAATTATGTACAGAGATCATCCCGATAACCTCATCCTCATCATGGGCCAGTCTAATTCCTCTCACTCCGCTTGCATTTCGACCCATAGGCCTTGTTTTACTTTCCTCAAAACGTATGGCTTTTCCAGATCGTAATCCGAGGAAGATCTGGCTGGTGCCTGTAGTAAGCTTGGCCTCAAGTAGTTCGTCCCCATCCCTGACATTGATGGCGATAATTCCATTTTGTCTTGGTCGGGAATATTGTTCCAAAGAAGTTTTCTTAACCGTTCCCTTCTTTGTCGCCATAATGACATAATGACTGTTCACATATTCCTCATCTTTAAGGTCCTGTGTACAAATAAAGGCTTTTACCTTATCGTCCTGTTCGATATTGATAAGGTTTTGAATGGCACGTCCCTTCGAGGTCCGACTGCCTTCAGGGATCTCATATACCCTCATCCAGAAGCACTTGCCTTTTTGTGTGAAGAACAGCATGTATTGGTGATTGGTACCAACAAAAAGATGCTCCAGGAAATCTTCGGTTCGTGTTGACGAAGCTTTTTGTCCTACCCCGCCTCTATGCTGGGTCTTATACTCGGTCAACGGAGTGCGTTTTATATAACCCGCATGGGAAATGGTGATGATCACCTGCTCATCGGGGATCATATCCTCTATACTCAAATCTCCCCCGGCAAAGTTGATCTCAGACCGCCTTATATCACCGTACTTTTCTTTAACCTCGAGCAATTCCTCTTTTATGATATTCATCCTCCTGTCCTTTCGGTCGAGAATATCTTTAAGATCCGTGATTCTTTCTTTTATCTCATCGTATTCTGTACGAAGCTTGTCCTGTTCGAGACCCGTAAGCTGGCGCAGGCGCATTTCAACAATTGCCTTAGCCTGAACTTCGGATAATTTAAAGCGTTTAATGAGATTGTCACGGGCATCCTCGGCATTAGAGGAAGCACGAATAATAGAGATCACTTCGTCGATATGATCGGAGGCGATGATCAGCCCTTCCAGAATATGAGCCCGGTCTTCGGCTTTTTTCAATTCAAATTTCGTTCGCCTGACCACCACTACATGACGGTGTTCTACGAAATGCTTTATGAGTTGTCTGAGGTTCAGTAACTCGGGCCGTCCATTGACAAGTGCAATATTGTTAACACTGAAGGATGACTGAAGTGCTGTATACTTATAGAGGGTATTCAGAACAATATTCGGAATAGCATCTCTTTTTAGGATATAGACAATACGCATACCCTTTCGATCCGATTCGTCCCGGATCGTGGATATGCCATCGATCTTTTTGTCATTGACCAGGTCGGCCGTTTTCTTGATCATATCGGCCTTGTTGACCTGATAAGGAATCTCAGTAACCACGATGCTCTCACGGCCATTCGATTCCTCAAAACTCGCCTTAGCCCTCATCACCACTCTTCCACGCCCTGTGTGAAAAGCCTCTTTTACCCCATCGTACCCATAGATAATACCACCGGTAGGAAAATCAGGGGCCTTGATGTGAGTGATAAGCTCTTCGATCTCTATCTCGTTGTTATCGATGTAAGCTATGGTGCCATCGATCACTTCAGAAAGGTTGTGGGGAGGCATATTGGTCGCCATCCCGACCGCAATACCCGACGCTCCGTTGATCAGCAGGTTTGGGATTCTGGTCGGTAATACGGTTGGTTCCTGTAAGGAATCGTCGAAATTCAACTGATGATCTACCGTATCTTTATCGATATCAGAAAGCATCTCATCTGCGATCTTTCGCATACGGGCCTCTGTATATCTCATCGCGGCAGGGCTGTCGCCATCTACAGATCCGAAATTACCCTGGCCATCGACAAGCATAT
The DNA here is from genome assembly GCA_039768345.1 of Flavobacteriaceae bacterium. Classification (GTDB taxonomy): domain Bacteria; phylum Bacteroidota; class Bacteroidia; order Flavobacteriales; family Flavobacteriaceae; genus JAHEJJ01. Next base: position 5,525 of record JBDNAQ010000080.1, on the reverse strand, counting down.
ATCGCAAGCTCCACTCCTGTGCCATCCGCACCATGGTATCATAAACAGACGTATCACCATGAGGGTGATATTTACCTAAAACTTCCCCGACGATACGTGCCGATTTTTTAAAGGAACTGTTCGATCGAACACCCAATTCGTGCATGCCGTAAAGAACTCTTCTATGAACCGGTTTCAGGCCATCCCTGACATCAGGTAGGGCACGTGACACAATGACCGACATTGAGTAGTCAATGTAGGCAGATTTCATCTCATCTTCAATGTTAATGAGAATCAGCTTTTCTCCTTCAGCCATACAAAAATGATAACTATTTTATGTAGTAAAAATATCAGGGCAATATACACAAAAACGAAGCTTTACAAGTACTCCACAACCAATTAATTGAATAATTTATCAACACATTTTAACCCCTGTTTCGTTGATAATTCGCGTGTTAATTTTTTTGTAAATCGGTGTTTTTTTCGTCATTTAGACCATGTTTATCGAATATAGGTATGGTATTTGACGTTCTTAAGTTTAGAATTAGTAATTTTATTGATGAATTAACGATAGTTTATGGATGATAATTTCTCACCAAGGGTTAAGGATGTAATTGCCTACAGCAAGGAAGAAGCGTTAAGGCTTGGACACGATTTTATCGGTACCGAGCATTTGATGCTCGGACTTTTGCGCGATGGGAGTGGGAAGGCTATCAGCATTCTTGATGCCCTGGACGTTGATCTTGACCATTTAAGACGAAAGGTGGAAATTCTCAGTCCTGCCAATCCTAATACGGGCACCAGTCAGAAGGACAAAAAAAATCTTCACTTGACACGTCAGGCAGAGCGGGCATTGAAAACAACTTTTCTAGAAGCAAAATTGTTTCAGAGTTCGTCAATAAATACCGCACATCTACTATTATGTATTCTAAGAAATGAAAATGATCCTACCACTAAATTGCTCCATAAATTAAAAGTGGATTACGATGGGGTAAAAGATCAGTTCAAATCGATGATCACCAGTGATGATGATTATATGGAGTCCCCTACTTCCGAATCTTTCCCCAGCGATTCTGATGAACCCGCTGAAGGTAAAGAGGGATCTTTTGGATCAACCGGACAAAAAGGAAATAAGAAATCCAAAACGCCTGTACTTGATAATTTCGGTCGTGATCTTACGCGGCTGGCTGAAGATAATAAACTCGATCCGGTAGTAGGCAGGGAGAAGGAAATCGAAAGAGTGTCTCAGATTCTGAGTCGCAGAAAAAAGAATAACCCGCTACTTATAGGAGAGCCCGGTGTGGGTAAAAGTGCTATTGCCGAAGGCCTGGCGCTTAGGATCATCAACAAGAAGGTCTCACGGATCCTTTATAACAAAAGACTTGTGACCTTAGACCTGGCGTCGCTTGTTGCGGGTACAAAATATCGCGGACAATTCGAAGAGCGGATGAAGGCGGTGATGAACGAATTGGAAAAGAATGAAGATGTCATCCTCTTTATTGATGAGATACATACCATCGTAGGAGCTGGAGGAGCTACCGGCAGCCTCGATGCCTCCAATATGTTCAAACCCGCGCTAGCAAGAGGTGAGATCCAATGTATTGGGGCGACCACGCTCGACGAATACCGTCAGTATATCGAAAAAGACGGAGCGCTCGAAAGACGTTTCCAAAAAGTCATGGTAGAACCTACCTCGGTAGAAGAGACCATCGAAATTCTGCAAAATATCAAAGGGAAGTACGAAGACCATCATAACGTTAATTATACCGACGAGGCCTTAGTGGCTTGTGTAAAACTCACCAATCGGTATATGACAGATCGTTTTCTGCCCGATAAGGCCATCGATGCACTCGATGAGTCGGGTTCCAGGGTGCATATTATCAATATGCATGTGCCCCAACAGATCCTCGAGCTCGAGAAGCAACTCGAAGATGTACGCGAACTCAAAAACAGCGTGGTTAAGAAACAGCGTTATGAAGAGGCCGCAAAGCTCAGAGACGATGAGAAAAGGCTCGAAAAAGAATTGGCGGTAGCCCAGGAGAAATGGGAGGAAGACAGCAAGATGCATCGCGAAACAGTATCTGAAGATAATGTTGCCGATGTGGTATCTATGATGAGTGGGATACCGGTAAACAAAATCGCTCAGACAGAAAGTAATAAACTGGCCGAATTGCCCAACCTCATTAAAGGAAATGTAATCGGACAGGATGAAGCCGTGGCCAAGGTGGCCAAGGCTATTCAACGCAACAGGGCAGGATTGAAAGATCCCAACAAACCAATTGGTTCCTTTATTTTCCTCGGACAGACCGGCGTGGGAAAAACCCAATTGGCAAAAGTCCTTGCTCAGGAATTATTTGATTCGGAAGATGCGCTGATCAGAATCGATATGAGTGAGTACATGGAAAAATTCACTATCTCGAGGTTGGTAGGGGCACCTCCCGGCTATGTGGGTTATGAAGAAGGCGGTCAGCTTACAGAAAAAGTGAGAAGAAAACCCTATTCCGTGATCCTACTCGATGAGGTGGAAAAAGCCCATCCTGATGTATTTAATATGTTGCTTCAGGTACTAGACGACGGATTCCTGACAGACAGCCTGGGCAGGCGAATCGATTTCAGGAACACTATTCTTATTATGACTTCCAATATCGGTGCCCGTCAGCTCAAAGATTTTGGACAAGGAGTTGGTTTCGGTACGGCGGCAAAAAAATCGCAGGAAGATGATCATCAGAGATCGGTGATAGAAAATGCGCTTAAAAAGGCATTTGCCCCCGAATTTCTGAACAGGATAGACGATGTGATCGTTTTCAATCCGCTTGAAAGAGAACATATCCATCAGATCATCGACATAGAATTGAAAAAATTGTTCCTTAGGATCAAAGAAATCGGGTATGACATGAACCTCACCGATAAGGCCAAGGATTATATTGCCGATAAAGGTTTTGATAAACAATACGGAGCCCGGCCGTTAAAGAGGGCTATCCAGAAATATATAGAAGATGCCCTTGCTGAAGAGATTGTAAATTCCAAGTTGCAGGAAGGAGATAGTATTTATATGGATGTGGATAAGAAAGAAGAGAAACTGACTATCGAAATAAAAAAGGCTAAGAAATCTTCGAAAGCATAAGGCAGTAATACCATATTTAAAAAGGGCTCCTCAAAGGGCCCTTTTTTTATTTCTTCAAATCAACTGACGGGGAAATAATACGCACTTGCCCAACCTCTAAGACCATACAAACGATATTTAGGCGTTTGGTCTAATATTTTTCCAATAAGTAGTGCATAGGTCTACATTCGTTTCGGACACTATATTTATATTGAAATGAACGTCGGACCGACAAAAAAAACCCTTGTAGTTAAGGAATACCACTTGGATATCGGCAAGGTACAGGTGTTTAAGAACCACCTGGTAGCCATTTTCGATGAAGGGGCCACACTCACTCTTGAAAGAGCCTATCAAATCATCGGGATCTCTGAAATTCATTTTAGGGACAAAAACTTTGGTTATATCAGTTTCAGGCAAAATTCATATGCCATCGACCCCACTATTTATACTTATCTCAGGGAGATGAAAAATCTAAAGGCATTTGCTATCGTTTCCGTCAAGGAAATGGACATGCATAACTTTAAGATTGAAAAGCTCTTTTATAAAAAACCGATGAAACTCTTTATCGACTACAAGAATGCTTTAAAATGGGTTAAACGCCGGGTAAAAGATGCACGTTGATCTAATTAAATCATAATTCGCCGGAGAAAATTCTTTGCGATTTTTTGTACTTGCAATTTTAAACTTATTCCGATGGGCTTTCGGGCTCTGCTTGCTGATTCGGTTCAGGCAAAGCGGTAAGACTTATGTAGGCCGGCCCTATGGATTGGATTATCTCCCCGGCCGTAAGCGATTCAAATCCAGTATTTACAACAGCCAGATCAGCAGCTTTTCCATGAAGATAAACCGCTGTGGTTACAGCTTTTAAGGTCTTATATCCCTGTGCGATCAAGGCAGTGATCATCCCTGTGAGCACGTCGCCACTTCCTGCCGTAGCCATACCCTGATTGCCGGAAGAATTCACATAGCCTATGCCCTGGGCAAGCGTAATGGTATAAGCACCTTTCAATACCATGATACAACTATATTTTTTTGAGAATTCCTTCGCCTTTTTCAGTTTATCGAAATCATCCTTCCAGTTACCCAGAAGCCGTTTTAGCTCACCGGGGTGTGGCGTAAGCACGGTCTCGGGAGGTAGTTTTTTTAATAGCGCCGGATGTTCGGCCAGTAAATTCAAACCATCAGCATCGACCACAAGAGGTCCTTTATAACTCCCCAAAAAGTTTTCAAATGCTTCCTTAGTCTCCTTTGAAGTGCCCATACCCATGCCAATTCCAACCACGTCAGGATTAATGGTATAGGTGATATTTCCGATATGTTCTTCATTCATATCTGTATTGACCATAATTTCAACCGCAGCAGTCTGCAGAGGCATGTAGCCACATTGCGGTACATAGGCCGTAACAAGTCCGCTCCCCGCCTTCAGGCAGGCCTTGCTGCTAAGTACCACTGCTCCTATCTTTCCATAACTCCCACCGACGATAAGTGAATGACCATATGTCCCTTTATGGGAAAATCGTTTCCGCTCCTTGTATCCTTCCAGTACTTCACTCTTGCCGATCAGATGATAATCGGCTTTGGTTGCTTCCAACACCTCCTTATCCATCCCGATCTCGAGTATCTCCCAGTGTTCAGCAAAAATTCCGGTTTCGGGAAGAAAGAAAACCAGCTTGGGCAGCTGTACTGTTAGTACAATATTTGAACATACCACCGCTTCCCGATTATCAACGGCACGGTCTAAATATAAGCCGGAAGGAATATCAACAGAAAGTATAAATGCATCAGACTGATTTATATGGCACATTAGTTTCTGCACCCAGGGATCCGGCGTACGGTTCAGACCAATACCAAAGATTGCATCCACTATGATATCCTCAGTCGCAATTTCGGGAAAGTCGGATCCTTCTTGAATGAAATTCGGCCAAATTTTCCTCTCTTTCAGACGGCTAAGGTTGATCAGGAAATCCTCGGAGCGTTTTTCGCTATAGCTGACGACATTCACCTCGATATTATAACCGTGCTCCCATAAATGACGGGCGAGCGCCAATCCGTCTCCCCCATTGTTCCCAATCCCGCAGAAAAGATGAATTTTTACCTGGGCACCCTGCATTTTATGGTGCAGCCAGTTGAACAATGATACAGCGGCACGTTCCATTAACTGCTCGCTACTGATCTTTTGCCTTTCAATTGTAGATTTGTCAGCCGCGTACAGCTGACTGGCCGAAAATATCTTCATCTGGCAATAATTTTTATAAAATAATAGCTACTTGACAAAAATGATGGAATAATTTGATAAGGTATTCAAAAGTACTACTTTTGAGGCTTTATCAGAAGTACGATGATTGGCAATACGGATTTTGGGAACCTCGAATTTACTCTTCATGCTGTTTGGTATTCCATCACGCCTGCAATAACCACAACCCCCTAGGGGTAAGCAGCAATT
>JBDNAQ010000079.1:0-9202 GCA_039768345.1 Flavobacteriaceae bacterium | reverse complement strand
ATCACCTCCGGACTGCTTTTTAGAAGCAAAGTCTCTGACGATACAACGGGTATCCCTTCGTCTATCAGGCGTTGCGAAACGAGAATACCATGCTTTTTTTTGCGGATCAGCACACATATATCCTGATATAAATAGCCATTGCTAAGGGCAGTATGTATAGCCTTGAGTATACACTTAAGATAAGCAGGGTCGATCGAATCTTTGTCAGAATCGATGAACTCTATCTCTACCAGTCCGCCTTTACGGGCATTGATCTCCTGACGCGTTTCCTCTGAAAAAAGTTGTTGGTAGACGGGGCTTCCCACCAGAGAGCTGGTGATCTTAAAGAATTCATTGTTGAATTTGATGATCTGTTCTGCACTCCTGTAATTCCTTTCCAATGTGTGGACCGATGGCTCTATTGAAAAGGGGTTATGTACACCGGCAATCAGGCCTAAAAATTGTTCAGGCTTTCCTCCTCTCCATCGATAGATAGCCTGCTTGGCATCACCTACTACAAGCAATGAACCCGGCTCCCCGTTAGCATCCAAACTCTCTAATGCATTTCCGACAAGAGGAATAAGATTGTGCCATTGCATCTCGGAGGTGTCCTGGAACTCATCGATAAAGTAATGCCTGTATTTTTCACCGAGGCGTTCATAAATAAAAGGCGCGGGCTGATCGGCAATGATTTCTGATATCAGTGTATTGAAAGAGCTGATGGGAAGGAGTTCTTTCTGACGTTCAATGGCTTTTAATTCTGATTGAATTGATTGGAGCACGGTAAGGGGAACGAGATTTTGAAGTATGTTGATCAAAAATGCCCGGTGGAAGAGCACCTGCCTGATCTCTAAATAGAGATTTAAAATAGCTTCGACTGTTGTGGACGGTAGAGGAGAGACATTCACTTTTACCAGCTTACCTTCTCTTAATTGATTTTCTAAAGTGTTTTCATAGAGGCTGGCAGGATTATAGGTGCCATCGAGTATCCTTTTAAAATGAAGGGGCAGGGTTTTACGCGGGAAATCCTCTTCCTTTTTTCCGGATTCGGTGATCAGCCGGGAGGCCTCCCCGGCCTTTTCCTTAGCCCTAGTTTCCAAAACCGAGATCTTTTCTTTAATGTTTTTTTGTAAGGCTGTAAAATCCTCGATACGCTTGTCTTCTATGCTTTTCAGATGGATGAGGTCGTTTTCACTAAAAAGCATCCTGCCTATTTTCTGGAGATCCCCTGCTATGTTCCAATGTTTGTCCTCATCGGTTTTATCGAGCGCAAAATCAACGAGAACGCTTGTCAATTCAGGATCCTCCCCCGATTTTGAAAGGAGATTGTCTATAGCCTCCTCCAACAGAATGTCCGTATCAAGGACTACTTCAAAAGACTGAGAAAGCTTGAGATCTTTTGCAAAACTACGGATTACCCTATGGGTAAATTTATCGATGGTGGATACATCAAAAAAGGCATAATTATGCAAGATTCTCTTCAGGACCTGATCGGATCTTCTTTGGAGTGTAGCCCATTCCAGGCCGAGATCTTTCTGAAGGGTTCTGGCCATGTCACCGGCATTTGCGCTGTCCCTGATATTGCTCATCTCAAAGAGACTGCTCAATATCCTCTCCTTCATTTCGTTGACCGCCTTATTGGTAAATGTAACCGCCAGGATCTGACCGAATCCCGGGGATTGTTCTGATGAGAGAACAATTTTTAAATACTCCTTTACGAGGGTGAATGTTTTGCCGGAACCGGCCGAAGCATTGTATATTTTAAAACGGCTTCCCCCCACTGATATTTTTTTAGCAAAATACGGATTCCCTGATCGTTCTTAACAATTTATATGGACAATATTTATGTTAAAAACGCTACTTTTGAGATTCGTATAATCAATAACTAAAATATCTAAATAATGGCTTTTGAATTACCTGATCTTCCATATGCATACGACGCATTGGAACCGCATATCGATGCCAGAACAATGGAGATCCACCATACCAAGCATCATAATGGCTATACTGCCAAACTCAATGGAGCAATTGAAGGTACTGCTCTTGCAAATCAGTCCATTGAAGAAATTCTAAAGAATCTCGACATGAGCAACACTGCCGTTCGCAACAATGGTGGTGGGTTTTATAATCATTGCTTATTCTGGGAAGTGATGTCTCCTGATGGAGGAGGAGAGCCGAGCGGGGCAATAGGCACCGCCATTTCAGAATCATTCGGTTCTTTCAGCGCTTTCCGCGAAGAGTTCAGCAACGCCGCAGCCACCAGATTTGGTTCAGGATGGGCCTGGTTGTGTGTTCATCCGGGGGGCAAACTGGAAATTTGTTCTACGGCTAATCAAGACAATCCTATAATGCCAAATACTGGTTGTGGTGGTTTTCCCATCCTCGGATTGGATGTATGGGAACACGCATACTATCTGAATTATCAAAACAGGCGTCCTGATTACATCGGTTCGTTTTTCAAAATCATCAATTGGCAGAAAGTAGGAGATTTATATACGGCAAACCAATAGCGTTCGTAAGGCATTATAAATCATCATAATATATAAAACCGCATTGAACAATGCGGTTTTTTTTATAAATAGAAAAGGGTGGAGAAGCCCCCACCCTTTTCGTCCCAAATCTTACCATAAACTTAACCTACTTATGCTATGGCAGTACTAAATTACTGGTATTGTGAGAAATAACAAAGAATTTTAAAGAAATTTTAGACTTTATAAACCCTCAGAATGCGGGGATTGAGGAGAATAACCTGGAAGTTGGACTTAATCAATTGATAGTCAGTAAATAAAAAAGGCAGAGAGATCTCTGCCTTTTTTCCCCAAATCTTACCATGAACTTAACCTACTTATGCTATGGTCTTCCAAAAGTATGCGAATGCCTTCGGGAACTAAAAGGTTTTGGACAAAAGCCCTTTTATTCGGTTGAAATGCTTTGTTCGAAGGAAAATACTGTATTGCTCAATCGAATTCACACCTAAACTAACAGATAAAACAGACCGAATTTGGCTGAGCACTTCAAATTTGTAATCGTAAATATCTTTATTCGGAATGATTGGGATTTATGTCTGGAGTGTGTGGAACGAAGACAAAAAATATAAGGGTGTTAAAATAAAAAAGGTGGAGTAGCCTCCACCTTTTTTGCCCCAAATCTTACCATGAACTTAACCTACTTATGCTATGGCAAGTCTAAAGTAAATGGGTTTCACAGGACCATACCATAAACCCGATAAAATACACGTATTATCGATGAAATACACTAATTTGTGCATTTCATCGATTTTTTGGTTTAATAGGCCCTTTCGTTTTTTCCTTCGTAAAAGTTGATAAATGCACGGTTTACAACCTTATTTCCGCCTATGGTTGGGTAGTCTCCGGTAAAATACCAATCGCCCAGGTTGCCCGGACATGCCTTGTGAAGATTTTCGATGGTCTGGTATATAATCTTAACCTCTGCACGGATAGTTGGCGGGCTCAGCAATTCTGAAATTTTATCCGATATTTCCTGAGGACTGAAAGGAGCATAGAATTCCTTGACATGATTCTTAACCTCTTTATTCTGTGTCTCTAGCTCAGCCACACATTTATTATATATTTTTTCAACCAGATCGAGGCTGTTTCTTTCGCGGTGAAGATCCAGAGCAGCTTTGAAAGCAACAAAATCTTCAAGTTTAGCCATATCGATGCCATAGCAATCCGGATACCTGATTTGAGGGGCGGAAGAGACCACAATTATCTTTTTTGGCGACAGACGATCGAGGATTCTTAGAATACTTTTGCGAAGTGTGGTACCCCTTACGATACTATCGTCAATTATCACCAGGTTATCATCTGGATTCACCGAGCCATAAGAGATATCATATACATGGGCCACCAGATCGTCCCGACTGCTATCCTGAGTGATAAAAGTTCTTAGTTTTGCGTCTTTAATAGCAACCTTTTCGATGCGTGGTCTGACCCCCAGAATTTCGTGAACCCGATCATTGCTGAGGTCATTACCAAGAGCCAGGATTTGTTCTGCTTTTTGTTTATTGAGAAAATTTTGAGCTTCACGCACCATCCCCAGAAAGGAAATCTCAGCTGTATTCGGGATATATGAGAATACCGAATTCTTTATATCGTTATTAATCGCATCGAGAATCTGTGGAAATAGCAGTCGCCCAAGTTGTTTCCGTTCCTGGTAGATTTCCTTATCGCTTCCCCTTGAAAAATAGATCCGTTCAAATGAACAAGCTTTTCTCTCGGTCGGTTTTAGAATTTCGGATATATCGACCTGGCCATCTTTCTTGACAATAATTGCATGTCCGGGCTTGAGCTCCGTAACATCCTCATATTCAACATTGAATACCGTTTGGATGGCCGGGCGTTCAGAGGCTACCACCACTACTTCTTCGTCCTGATAGAAGTATGTAGGCCTGATACCCGCAGGATCCCTGAGTACAAATGCGTCGCCATGGCCTAAGAGGCCTGCCATGGCATAGCCCCCGTCCCAATTTTTTGCCGCTTTTTTAAGAATTCTGCTCACTTTAAGGCGATCGGCTATCAGCGGGGAAGCCTCCATTTTAGAGTACCCCTCCTTTTTGATCTGCTTGTATAATTTTGCTACTGCATCGTCTAAGAAATGGCCGATTTTTTCCATTACCGTAATCGTATCGGCCATTTCCTTGGGATGCTGGCCCAGCTGAACCAAATTGTCGAAAAGTTCGCTCGTATTGGTCATATTAAAATTACCTGCTACGATAAGGTTCCGATGCATCCAGTTGTTTTGGCGCAGAAAAGGATGAACGTTTTCAATGCTGTTCTTTCCGAAAGTACCATAGCGGACATGACCCAATAAGACTTCCGCTACATATGGAATTCGTTTTTTTTGCTCCTTTAGATCGTCTTTTATCTCCGGATGCTTTTCGAACTCATTGTTGATTCGGGCGTTGATCTTGTCAAAAATATCCTGGATGGGTTGAGGTTCCACAGATCGAACACGACTCATATAACGCTCACCAGGCTGTACATCCAATTTTATACTGGCAAAGCCAGCACCGTCTTGCCCTCTGTTGTGCTGCTTTTCCATCATCAGGTACATCTTATTTACCCCATAGAAAGCTGTCCCGTATTTTTCAACATAATACTCCAGGGGTTTCAGCAACCTGATAAGAGAGATTCCACATTCGTGTTTGATGCTATCGCTCATGCTTCATATTAATTAAAAAAGCCCCGAAAATCCAGGGCATTATTGTAATTCAATATCAAATTGTGTCAATTCCCTGAATTGACGAAGTCTTTTATCTACTTCACTTTTTTTAAGGCTTTCGATCCTGCGGGTTCCGAATTGCTCAACACAAAATGAGGCCAAATTAGAACCGTGGATTACAGCGTTGCGAAGATTATTGAAAGAAACATTTTTGGTTTCAGTAAGATAACCCACAAATCCGCCTGCAAAAGTATCTCCAGCACCTGTGGGATCAAAAACCTCCTCGAGCGGTAGGGCCGGTGCAAAGAAAATATGCTCTTCATGAAAAAGCAAGGCACCGTGTTCACCTTTCTTTATTACAACATATGTGGGCCCCATCTTAAGAATTTCAGCTGCTGCCCTAACCAATGAATATTCTTTGGTAAGTTGCCGCGCTTCTTCATCGTTAATGGTCAATACATCTACCTTGGCTATTACCTCAATGAGCTCATCCCAACTATTATTCATCCAATAGTTCATTGTGTCCATTACGATTAGTTTTGGTCGCCTTTCCATCTGCTCGATTACAGATTTCTGAATATTTGGATGGAGGTTTCCCAACATGACCACATCGGCATCCCTGAATAGTGGAGGAACGACTGGGTTAAAATCGGCCAATACATTGAGTTCGGTACTAAGGGTATCCCTGCTGTTCAGGTCGTTATGATATTTCCCGCTCCAGAAAAAGGTCTTTCCTCCCTTAACCACTTCAATTCCGGAAACATCTATATTTCTTGATGAAAGAAGATCAATATATTCCTGGGGGAAATCATCTCCTATTACAGACACCACTGCAGATTTTGTTTTAAACTGGGATGCAGCAAGTGCGATGAAGGTAGCCGCACCACCTAAAATCTTGTCCGTTTTGCCAAAAGGGGTTTCAATAGCGTCGAAGGCAACTGTACCAACGATTAGAAGTTTACCCATCTAATTTTTAATTTGATGCAAATATACGTTTTTGAACCACCTAAAATTCCAATTAGAAGATAATTTCCGATTCCTATTTCCGTCCAAAATCAGCAGGGATTTCACCCCATGCCCTTGTCTCCCATTTTACGATAGGCGTGCTGTAAGAATTTTTTTTCAACCAATCTGTTGCCCTCTCCATCAACTCAAAAAGCGCTTTGTTTTTTTCGCTCATTTGTAATTTAGTGTTACACGATTTTTTACGTACCCAACTCATTGCAGTTCTGGAATCGGTGTAAATGATCCGGTCGCTACCTCGTTTTTTAAGGTAAGCCAGGGCGTGTACGATAGCAAGGAATTCCCCTATATTATTTGTCCCTTCTTTAAAGGGACCTTGGCGAAAAAGAGTTTTTGCAGTTTTGGTGTCGACACCGCGATATTCCATTATGCCGGGGTTACCGCTGGATGCGGCATCAACTGCAATAGAATGATAATTCGGCTCACCTATTCTGATCAAATCGGTTGACGAGAGTTCTTTTTGCCCTTTCTTTTTGCCTTTGTAATCATCATAATTGGAGTTAAAGGCGTTCATCGCTTCTTCACGTGATTCGAAGGATTTATACTGAGCTTGCTTATAGCCTGTAATTTGTTCCTTGCAAGCCTCCCAGCTCTCATAGATACCCGGGCGTTTTCCTTTCCAGACGACGTAGTATTTTTGCTTCTTAGCCATTTGAATCCTTAAGTAGCTGCGCTATGATCCTTGGATAGTGTTCATATTCGAGCTGATGAACTTTTTGCGCTATCATCTCTACGGTATCGGAATCTTCAAGTGCCACATTTGCCTGGAAAATAATGTTTCCTTCATCGTAATTCTCATTGACATAATGAATGGTGATTCCCGATTCTGAATCCCGATTTTCTTTTACTATTTCGTGCACTCGCCTTCCGTACATTCCTTTACCTCCATACTTTGGAAGTAGTGCCGGGTGAATATTGATAATTCTGCCCTCGAAGAACTTCACAATATTTTCAGGGACCTTCCATAGAAACCCTGCCAATACGATGAGATGAGGATCGATCCCTTTAAGCAGGTTCAAGACGACATCTGATTGACTGTATGCATTACGATTAAAATATAATGCACTAACATTCAGATTATTACATCGATCAATTACGGGGGCATCGCGTTTATTAGTGAGCACCGCAACAATGGAAATGGTCTCGTGCTGCTCAAAATACCTGACGATATTCTCCACGTTACTCCCCGAACCCGATGCTAATAAAACGATCCGTTTCATAATTATTCCAAGTTGAGTTGAATCTTAAGTTTAAATAAAACATAAGTTGCGAACTTAGTTCTGTATATGTCAGAAAATGAGATAATTGATCGACCGATATGCATAATAATGTGCGCTTACTAAAAAATATGGGGCTAATGTAGCATACTTGACCCTAAAATTCTTAAATTAAGCCACATTTTAAGGCCAAAAGCTGTTGGGAATCCAATAGTTTTATATTTTTGCCATCGATTTAAATTTAAAACCAAAATAATTATGTCAGACATTGCATCAAGAGTTAAGGCCATCATCGTTGATAAATTAGGTGTAGATGAGAATGAAGTTGTTGCAGATGCCAGTTTTACCAACGACCTCGGCGCAGATTCTTTGGATACTGTTGAACTAATCATGGAATTTGAGAAGGAATTTGATATTCAGATCCCCGACGATCAGGCAGAAAATATTGCAACAGTAGGCCAGGCTATAAGTTATATAGAAGAGGCCAAGTAATTTTATGCTTCTTAATAAAGAATTGATAATTATCCATGTGGCGATCACCGCACATGGATAATTTTTTTTATTTTACTTTTGGGTAAGACAACAGTAATCAAAAAAGTGATTCCATGCAATTAAAGCGAGTAGTGGTAACGGGCCTCGGAGCCCTTACACCCATAGGAAATACTGTTGAAGAGTACTGGGAAGCTCTAAAGAAGGGGGTGAGTGGATCGGCACCTATTACCTACTATGATACCGAAAAATTCAAGACTAAATTCGCCTGTGAATTAAAAAATTACGATTCACTAAATTTTTTCGACAGAAAAGAGGCTCGAAAGCTGGATAAGTTTTCTCAGTATGCCATCGTATCTTCAGATGAAGCCATCTTGGATTCAGGCCTTGATCTGGAAAAGATAGACAAGTTTAGAGTTGGTGTAATCTGGGGTGCTGGTATTGGTGGTTTAGAGACCTTTCAAAACGAAATGATGAACTTTGCCGCCGGCGACGGGACACCGAGGTTCAATCCATTTTTCATTCCGAAAATGATCGCGGATATCGCTCCGGGTAATATTTCCATTAAATATGGATTCATGGGTCCCAACTATACCACAGTGAGTGCGTGTGCGTCTTCTGCCAATTCTATGATCGATGCTTTGAACTATATCCGTCTTGGATATTGTGATGTTATCGTTACTGGCGGAAGTGAAGCAGCGGTTACCATAGCAGGAATGGGTGGTTTTAATGCCATGCATGCCCTTTCGACCAGAAACGACAGCCCGGAAACGGCTTCCAGACCATTCGATGCCACCAGAGATGGTTTCGTTCTGGGTGAAGGTGCGGGATCCTTGATTTTAGAAGAATACGAGCACGCTAAGGCACGAGGGGCCAAAATCTATGCAGAAGTATTAGGTGGTGGCCTTTCAAGTGACGCCTACCACATGACCGCTCCTCACCCTGATGGAATAGGCGTCGTCCAGGTCATGAAAAATTGCCTGCGAGATGCCGGATTGGGACCTGAAGATATAGATGCGATCAATACCCATGGCACATCAACACCACTGGGCGATGTAGCCGAATTAAAGGCCATAGGAGAGGTTTTTGGCGAGAATGCGCACAAGATCAATATTAATTCTACCAAATCTATGACGGGTCATTTATTGGGCGCGGCAGGAGCCATTGAAGCCATCGCTTCTATTCTTGCGATGGAGCACAATTTGGTGCCACCCACCATCAATCACTCTACAGTAGATGAAAATATCGACCCCAGATTAAACCTGACCTTAAATAAGGCCCAGGAACGAGAGGTTAACGTAGCTATGAGT
>JBDNAQ010000078.1:0-5210 GCA_039768345.1 Flavobacteriaceae bacterium | reverse complement strand
CCCCTGGCCGCCGTTTCAGCGATAATGGTAAGGTTCTTAAAATCCTGGGAGGAGACCGTAGGCCTGGGGTCTACAAAGAATATAGGTACTTCCGGAGAAGAGTAATGAATAAGACTGGCCGCGGGATAAACCTGCATGGATGTTCCGATAATCAATAGTAAATCGGCCTCCATGGTGATTTCTGCAGCTTTTGGCAACAGAGGAACTTGTTCACCAAACCATACTATATGGGGCCTTAGTTGAAAACCGCTACGACAATAATCGCCTAATGTCAGGTCTTCTTTCCATTCCATAATATCAGAGGGGTTACCGGTGCTCCGAACCTTAAACAATTCGCCATGAAGGTGCAATACCTGGTTACTCCCGGCACGCTCGTGAAGATCGTCAACATTTTGGGTCACGATATTTACCTGGAAATGATCCTCAAGTTCAACCAGGGCTCTGTGCCCCTCATTGGGCACGACCTCCAATAATTGCCTTCGCCTTTGGTTATAAAAATCTAGTACCAGCGCAGGATCCCGTGCGAATCCCTCAGGCGATGCAACCTCCATCACATCGTGACCCTCCCAGAGCCCGTCGGCGTCTCTGAAAGTCTTTAAACCGCTGTCGGCACTCATACCCGCACCAGTCAGGACTACAATTTTTTTCATCATGATTATTGTAATATTTAAAGTTACGTTTTTATTAAATTAGTTCGATGATAGACCAAAACCTGCTGACATACCTCGAATCGTTCCTTACGTCTCATCGAAAAGAGCGATTTATGGAAGTTCTTGGTTCAAGGACTAATTTTCTTACTGTTGTGGCTGAGGATGTTTTCCAGATGCACAACGCGAGCGCCATTGTAAGGAGTTGCGATGTTTTCGGGATACAGCAACTACACCTTATTGTAGATCGATTTGGCAATAGTATCGATAAGAATATAGCCGTTGGAGCTCAGCGGTGGGTCGATGTTCACACCTACAAAAGTTCGGTAGAATGCATCGATTTCCTGGTAGACCAGGGATACAGGATTGTGGCAACAAGCCCTTCGCCCGAAGCTATAGATATAAATGCATATAACTTAACAGACAAGACCGCACTTTTTTTTGGTACGGAAAAGGAAGGTCTTAGCAGCGAAGTCCTGGAAGCGGCCGATGACACACTCCAAATTCCTATGGTCGGTTTTAGCGAAAGCCTCAATGTTTCGGTTTCTGTGGCCATTATACTGCAATTCCTAGCCGGAAAACTGCGACAAAGTGAATTGCCCTGGCAACTTGATCAGGAGGAGATCCTGAAAAAAAGATTAGAATGGACAAGAAAAACGATTAAAAACTCCGAACAGATCATTGAAAGATACTATTCTGAAATTGTAAAACCGACTAACCGTTAATCGGCTTACTTCTTCTTTTATATTAACTTAGCGGCCTTTTCTGAATGGTAATAATTGATGCTTTTTTGATTTGAAGCTCCTAAAAATGGGATCAAAATTAGCGGAAACGCTCATCTTCAACCCGGTAAATTGGGAGAATAGATAATAAAATGTAACTTATATCCTGAATTAATAAACTAAATATCAGACTTATGACGACCATTATTTACATAATTGCAGGACTTGTACTCTTGATTGTTATTTTGGCAGTTATCGCACCTAAAAGCTACGATGTTAGCCGCAGTATTACCATAAATCAACCTGTATCAAAAGTATTTGACTATCTAAAATATCTTAAAAATCAGGATGAATGGAGCCCCTGGCAAAAAAGAGACCCCAATATGAAAAAAGAATTCGTAGGCACCGACGGACAGGTAGGTGCTACCAGTAAGTGGAGTGGAAACAAGGAAGTAGGGATGGGTGAGCAAGAATTAAAACGCATAGTTGATAATGACGTAATAGAGTCAGAACTGCGATTTCTCAAACCATGGAAATCTGTGTCGGATGCTTATTTGAAGGTAGATGAAACCGGTGAAGGGCAGACCCAGGTAAAATGGGGATTTCGTGGAAACAACAAATTTCCGGTGAGTATTATGATGCTCTTTATGAATATGGATAAGGCTGTGGGTAAGGATTTTGAGGAAGGTCTGGCGAGCCTTAAAACCTTGATGGAATCCTGATCAAAACAAAAATATTATGGTAGGCTGGTTTGAGATCCCCGTGACAAATATGGACCGGGCTAAAACATTTTATGAAACCGTTTTTGATATTTCTATTTCTGTTCACGATCTGGGCGGATTTTTAATGGGATGGTTTCCACCTCCTAAGAGCGAAAATGGAGCCACTGGCTCGCTGGTACAGCACGAGATGTATCAACCCAGTGAAAGCCACGGTGTATTGATCTACTTTTCGTGCAGTGACGTAGATATTGAACTCGGGAGAGTGGTCGCAGCAGGTGGGTCGGTTCTAAAACCAAAAACGGCCATAGGCGGCGGGCATGGATTTAGTGCCTTGTTAAAGGACTCAGAAGGCAATCGGATCGCCTTACATTCGCAACAATAAGATCATTGGGCAAGTTCAAGCAAGGCGATGTCGTGAGGGTTATCGAGTAAAACTTTTCCGTTTTTAACTTCGACCTCGGTTTCTGAGTAGGTATCATATAGTTTGGTACCATTTCCAAAATAACCTTTTACCCATAGCGATTTCTTGCCTTTAGGAAGATCCAGACCGATCACCACTTTGTCTTTAAATTCTCCGTTGATATAACTTCTGCTGAAAACATAGGGCGACTTGGCCAGGCGCCGGTGTTTGCCAGCTCCTACAGCAGGATGATTTTTCCTGAATTGGCCGAGTTTTTGCCAGTGTTTAAGAATGTTTTGTGTTTCAGCCATGCTGTCTATTTCGCTCCAGTTCATAAACGCTCTGAGCGTGGCATCGCCCTGGGTGCCTTCCACAGTAAGCGTTCTGGCACTTTCATCGCCATAATAGATCTGAGAAGCCCCGGGACATAACAATAGAATATTGGCAGAATAGTAAGGTTTCTCTCTTTTTTTATCGAAGGGAGCACCGTCGTCGTGCGAAGTGAGGTAGTTCACCACGCTTTTTTCTTTTAGCTTGCCCTGAAGAAGCTTATGATACTTTTTAAAAATGGTTTCATAAGATTTATCTGCATCGGTCTTGAGCTCAAAATTGATCAAACTCTTGAAACCGTGATCGTAGTAGTCTACCTTTTTATCGCCAAAATCGAACCATCTTCCATTGCTTATACCATAATTATAAACTTCACCCACCATATAAAACTGATTATCATCGAGCACATCATCAGGGTGTTTTTTCTTCCAGGTGTCAAAAGCATAAGAGGCCTCTTTATATAATTCAGCCCAGGCTTTTTCATCAGCATGTTTTACCGTATCAACCCGAAAACCATCGATACCCAGATCGTTGATATAGTCTGTAAGCCATTTGATAATGTAGAAGCGCGGAGCTCTCGGGTAACCTGTTCTTTCGAAGAATAATTGCAATTCGTCGAGCTCATTGCTCAGTCGGCCTTCACTTTTCCATTTGGCCAGCAGGGGGTCTGGAAGTTCTACCACTTCGTCAGATTCCGTATAGATATCGGGTAGATTATCCACCAGGGTACAACTGGTGGTATATTCATAGGAGGTGAAATCACAGGTTGGTTCTGTTCTTACCCAATCTGAGGGCCAGACCGGATCTGTTTCTGTAACAGGACCGGTATGGTTGATCACCACATCCATCAGGATCCTGATATTATGTCGATGCGCGGTCTTTACAAGGGTTTCAAGGTCTTTTTTTGTGCCGAAATTAGGATCTAGGGCAGTCCAGTCCTTTGCCCAGTATCCATGGTATCCATAAGTGGTTCCCGTACCTTCATCTGTGGCCCCGTGAATCTGTTCTACCACAGGGGTAAACCATAAGGCATTTACCCCAAGTTTATCGAAATAACCAGATTCAATTTTTTTGGTAATTCCCTGTAAGTCGCCTCCCATAAAACCCCGGAGGACTCCGGTACTATCGTTTCTGTCAAAATTTAAGTCGTTCTCAGGATTCCCATTATAAAAACGATCGGTAAGCAGGAAGTATATATTGGCGCCTTCCCAGGCAAAAGGCACTTCCTTTTCAATGGTAGCGATCGAATCGGCTACGGATGCCATTTGAGGAGGGCTATCTTTTTTGGATTGTACACAGGAGAAAAGCAAGCAGGTTATGACACAGACAAAAAGCAGATTTTTCATATAATGATATACTGTTGATTTAAGGAATGTTCCGACCATTCATTTTCAGCTCGATTAAAATTTGGGGTATTTAACATCTGGCCGACCGAAACAAGGTCTAAAACTATAAAATGATCGTTGAATTATAAAATTTATTTATGGCTGAGGTGAAATAAAAAAGGCAAGGTATATCGTCTTGGAGGTAAGCATGACCGCATAATGCTGAATGGATTCAGTTGCGATTCAGCACCTTATATTCCTCATAGCAACTACTAATAGCATCCAAAATCTGTAGATCGTTGGCCGTTCTGATAAATGATTTTGAATAATTACAATTGGCGAGAATGTCGTCGATATCTACTTTTTCCAATTGAAGTAATTCAGTTAGTGTCTCCCTGTCGAATTTTGATGCCAGGAGATTTCGTATCTCATCGTCTTCTTTGATCTTTCTCAGTTTTCTCATTTGGTTGGGTTGCTTTCCAAAGAGATTTCTCAGCAGATCAGCCGGATTTAATATGGCTCCGAGCACCTTAGTAACCGCACTAGGATTCTTGTTGCCTGCCTCATAACTTACCGGTAATCCGGAAATACTATATTGATAGGCAGTGTTGATAGGCAGGTTCCTTACATCGATTTCCAGATAACCTGTGAGCTGATAGGGCCTAACAATTACTTCTTCGAGCGCATAGGCCAATTCGGTGAGTGAAATCTTGGTGTCCTTAAATTTGAACATATCGTTGGTTACCCGGATCTTCTGGGATTTAAAACCCAGATAGGAAAAATAGAGGGTGTCGTTTACCGAAGCCTCTATGGTAAATTTTCCTTTATTATCGGTAATGGTTCCAATTACCCTGTTAAGGTTTATCACGTGTACACTCTGCAAGGGGGTGCCCGATTGTGCATTGAGGACTATAGCCTCAAAAGGCATTGAAGGGATAGTGTCGTTCACCTCCTGGCCAAATCCCGTAATCGTGTAAATAAGGGTGATTAATAGTAAAAACTTCTTCATCAATAGCAAAGCTGACTCAAAACTACTAAGAAATAATAAATTTCGGCCCTGGCCT
>JBDNAQ010000077.1:0-3837 GCA_039768345.1 Flavobacteriaceae bacterium | reverse complement strand
TGTATTTCCGGCTTTTCATCCGCTTGATGTGCCTCTCAATCTTAACAGCTACAGCGGCATTTTGAACCTCCAGTACATAATAATATTTCCAAGGTATCTTCTTCCTGGTTTCCCCAATATTTTTGCTGATGGAATTATGATATTCGAGACGAAGTTTCAGGTCTGAAGTCGAGCACTTTAACATAAATACCAATGGAGGAAATCACTCAAGAGTGAGGTGGATATATTATTGTACTTATCGACTGAACTCTTATCCCGGGATTAGTCTTCGACCTCTACTATCAATTCGATTTCTACAGCGATATTTCGGGGTAATGATCCCATGCCCACAGCAGCGCGGGCATGTTTCCCTTTTTCACCCAATACTTCAACCATCAGATCCGAAAATCCATTGATAACCTCAGGATGGTCGGTAAAATCTTCAGTTGCATTTACCATACCTAATACCTTCACGATTCGCTTAACTTTACCGAGATCGCCCAACTCCGACTTAAGCACGGCTAATTGCAGAATTGCAACAGCACGGGCAGCTTCATATCCCTGTTCCACGCTCAGGTCTTTGCCCAGCTTACCTTTTATAAGCGTACCATCGGGAGTGCGTGGCCCCTTCCCTGCAAGAAATAACAGGTTTCCCGTTCGAACGACGTTGACATAATTGGCTACCGGTTTTGATGGTTCCTTAAGCTCAATTCCCAATTCCATCAACCGTTCTTCAGGGCTTTGCTGAGCATTAATCACCGCCCATTGTAAAAAAGTGATAAGGACAATACAGATGTATTTTTGGGTTCTATCAGCTGTGTAGAAATTTTTCATTTTCAAATTTGATATTGATGACGTTTCAAGATAAAGATAAAAAGTACGTGATACTTAAGCTAAAGTCGGAAAATGATTGAACGCTTCTAGGCCTCTTGATAATTACCGTCTATTTCAAACCCACAATTAGGCCTCCATTGATTACAATATTGTTTATCCCACCATTAGGACGTTTAAAACCGGCATTGCTCAGATGACGAATGCCCGGGCGAAGATCCAGATATATATTGTCGTCCAGTTTGAATGTGATCCCCAGGAAAAGATTATCGGAAAACATAAAACCACTCGATTGTCTGAAGGGCACTGACGATGCGTAATGTGGCCCCGTGCTGATCAACATATAAAGACTTACCGATTCACCTGCTATATAACGCCTGAATAGGAAGCCTACGTTAAGACCAAATTCGTACCCATGGCTATTATGAAACTCATTATCCCCATAGATAAAATTTGTTCGGTTGTACTGGGGCTGGATTAATAATTCAAGAGATGTTTTGTGCCAATTGTGCAATATTCGATGGTATTGAAGCTGATAGTAGATCACATCGTACTGGTAATCGGCCACCATACCTAATTCCTGTTGTGTGCCATAGCCGTACATCAGACCAACCATGGTTTTGGCTTTAAAAGGCGATTCTGCAAACTGGGCTGTACTGATTTGAACGGTTATAATATTGAAAAAAATCAGTAGAGAGAAAATTCTAAAAGGGTACATCGGACATTCCGAAATCTAATTTGATCGAGTAAAATTCAAATTAAATAGGTTCTCGGGGGATGTTCGCAAAGATTGGAGCGCTGATTCGAAGAAGGGCTGAAAATCAGTTACATACGCCTAGCAGTGTAGTAAAGGATCAATAATGTAAACAATGCAACCTTGTTCGAGTTGCAAGCAGAAGAATATACAATAATTTTGTTATTTTATTATATTATTCTTAATTTTTTTACTCTTTTATTGAGAATATGTAAGTTTTTTCTCTATTCGTAACCTAAATAGTCCTGCTTTTATGACAATATTCTGATTGATCGCAAATAACCGCCTTTGGCATAGAATTCAACACATTGATTTAAGCTTTGTGAGTGCTTAATAATGATGCTCTCAATGCCCCTTGATAGTCGGCAATAATAATTTAAGGATTGCCTGTTGTAACCCTTGCAAAAAAGAAAGACCCGATTTCCGGGTCATTTCCTTAATAATTAAACTTTTTCAAACTCGAGGAAGACACTGGCCGGTTCATCGTTCCCATCGTCATCAAAATCCCATTCCGCCGTATCCGGGCCTCCATTCAGTGTAAAGGTATTACCTGCCAGGGTTTCTCCAAAATAGGTTGGGTCATCGGGAGGATCATCGTCAAATTGAATGGCAAAGAACTCGCCGTCTTCAAAATACATCAGCCCTGAAAAGGTTTCCGGTGGTTGGCCGGGAGGCATTACAGTAAGTGTAAATCTGCCGTTAGACTGTATAACCGCTGTAGCTGTTCCGCCATCGGCGATCAGGTCGTAAGAACTCGGTTCTGGTACCGGTGGCTGGCCGGAATAGGAGAATACCAGAGCAGTTGCATTCCAGGTCCCCGCTAACTCGCTGATGTTAAAATCCGGGCCATCAACCTGGATAGGATCTTCATCATCAGAACAGGACCACAGGAAAAATAATGCGATAGAACTCAATAAAAGCTGGACTAGTGTTTTCATGATAAAATGATTTAATCTTTAATAAAAAGGCCAAACGGGGTAAAACCCCATTTAGCCATCCATATGCAGACAATCTAGGAAGAATATGCACCGTATGAAATGATCATGATCATAGGCAGGGCTACAACCCATGAGATTATCGGTGCAGTTTATTAGCACGGGGTATTGGTCTGACTCAAATACTGTGAGCATTTTCCTTCGGGAAGGACATTATTTCTTAAATTGTCGCTTCATTAATCAACATCATCTAAAAAACGACATCATGAAAAGATTATTCCTGTTAGTACTCCTGGTATTCCTTGCAGCTTGTAAGGAAGAAAAGCCAAAGGAGTTTGCGAAATATACCATCGATCAATTCTATAAAAACACCAACGTATTTGGTGGCAACTTTTCACCAGATGAAAGCAAATTGCTGGTTAGCAGTAACGAATCGGGCATATATAATGTCTATGAAATCAATATTGATGACGGTGCTAAAAAAGCTGTTACCAATTCCGATACGGAGTCGAATTATGCACAGTCTTATTTCCCCAATGATGAGCGGGTTCTCTACACTTTCGACAAAGGGGGCAACGAAAATTACGGGCTCTATGTTTCTGAAAACGGCAACTCGAGAACGCTTATCCCAGGAGATAGTGTAAGAAATGGTTTTTTTGGCTGGAGTAAAGATGAGAAAAGCCTTTTTTACAATTCCAATAAACGAAACAGACAGTTTTTTGATGTATATGAATTAGCTGTTTCCGAGATAGAAAAAGGTGCCGAAGCAAGTGTCATGCTTTACGAGAACAAAGAAGGGCTCGATGCAGGAGAGATTTCACCCAACAAACAGTATATCGCGCTTACTAAAGTTTTGACCAGCGCTGACGGGAAGATGTATCTTCTCGACAGGTCTACCGGAGACATCACAGACATCAGTGTCCATGACGGAGACGCGCAGTACAGTCCGCAATATTTTAGTGACGATAACAAATTCCTATACTACACCACCGATGAAAATTCTGATTTTACTTACCTGGCCAGGCGGAACCTCGAATCGGGCGATGTTGAAAAGATATTTGAAGCAGAATGGGATGTGTGGTACGCCTATGAGTCCAAAAATGAAAAATACAGGGTAATCGGAATCAATGAAGATGCCAAAACAAGGGTCAGGATTTTTGATCTGACTACAGATAAAGAAGTGGTTCTTCCAAATATCGAAGGCGGAAGTATTAGTTCGGTCAGTATTTCCAAAAGCGAAAATCTCGCCAGACTAACGGTTAGCACATCTGCCTCGCCCAGCAATATCTATGTTTACAATTTTGAAACAGGAGATCTTAAAAAACTTACCGATACCCT
>JBDNAQ010000076.1:0-2975 GCA_039768345.1 Flavobacteriaceae bacterium | reverse complement strand
ATGAAGATCAACCTTAGGGAGATCACCGTCATAAACGAACTCAGTCTAACGGTAGGGCTGGTGATGCTTACTATAGGAAATTTTCTTGGGGGTCAATGGGCAAATGAAAGCTGGGGAAGATATTGGGGCTGGGATCCGAAAGAAACATGGGCCCTGATTTCTATCATGGTATATGCTTTTGTGATCCATGCCCGACTAGTACCCGGCCTCAGGGGAAACTGGACGTTTAACTTTCTAAGTATCATTGCCTTTGGCAGTATAATGATGACTTATTTCGGCGTAAATTTCTATCTGGTAGGCCTGCATAGTTATGCCAGTGGTGCTCAGGTGATCACCCCGGTAATTGTTTGGTATATACTCGCAGGCGTCCTCGTCCTGGGAGGAATCAGTTATTGGAGGCATAAAACGCACTACTCGAATTAGGGTTTCTCTTCCGTTTTTCCCTGTTTTTATTACATTTAACCTGTATCTAAAATATAATGGTCAATGACGAAGCTCAGAATAAAATGGAATTCGGATAAGATTTTAAGTCTTTCGGCCATGAGTATCAGCTTTATCACGCTCATTATTTTTATTTACCAGACAAATTTGATGAGCAAGCAAAACGCCTTATCTATATTACCATATCTCCAGATGGCTACTTCCGATAATCCCGCAGCAAACGCTTTTAGCCTTAGTTTGAAGAACCACGGTGTTGGTCCGGCCATTATAGAATCAGTGAACCTTGAATACAAGGGCAAGAAGTATGATCTTAAAGACTATAACGACTATTTATTCAATGTACTGATAACAATTTCACCCGAATTAGATAGTATCAAATCATTGGATACGTCTACGTTAGACAGGGGTATTGCAATACCTGCAAACTCGAATTATCTGGTCTTTAGCGTATTCGATTCTAAGGAAGATTATGATTTGCTGACCCGGGAGTTGAACACTTTTATCAGGGAAGGGCTGCGGTTTGAGATCATATACAAATCGATTCAGGATGAGCGCTGGGTCATCCACGATGACTCTGAGGGGCCGATAAAGTTAGACTAGGACTTCCATCGGGATCTTTTGAGCTGTTTTTTTGTTCCTTCTTTTTCTATCATAAAAGTTTTTTTGCATATTTGAGGTCTCCAATAACACAGGAATTATGTTTACTATAGATGTCTTCGCGGTGAAAACCATTTAATTCTGGCCAATCCGGCTCAGGATACCGATATCTAACTTCTTTCTAATACATAATTTCTTTTTGATGACACCACAGAATAAACTAACCATAAGCAAGATCGCCCACGCGTTTGTTGATGCCGTTATGGGCCGACAAAGCGAGTTTACCTCCGGCAGTATTCGCAAGGCCATCTTTATGCTCTCCATCCCGATGATCCTGGAGATGATGATGGAGTCTATTTTTGCTATTGTTGATATCGCCTACGTTTCCCAGGTAAGTGTGAATGCCGTAGCGACGATCGGACTTACCGAGTCGGTTATCACCCTGGTCTATGCTATCGCCATAGGATTAAGCATGGCTGCAACCGCAGTAGTGGCCAGGCGGATCGGGGAACAGGATGTTAAAGGAGCACGTCAGGCAGCCGTGCAGGCTATTATACTGGGCGTCCTTGTCGCTTTATCAATCGGAATAATTGGATTACTATATGCCAAGGAAATCCTGGGGCTGATGGGAGGGGAGCCCGATTTGATCGAGGAAGGCTACGGATATACCCAGCTACTTATTGGGGGTAATATTACCATCGTGCTGCTTTTTCTTATCAATGCCATTTTCAGAGGAGCTGGGGATGCATCGGTTGCCATGTGGACCCTGGTGCTCTCCAATGGGTTGAATATTATTCTAGACCCCATTTTCATCTTTGGATGGGGACCCGTCCCGGAATTTGGCGTCACCGGTGCCGCGATTGCAACGAATATAGGACGGGGTACCGCCGTACTATTTCAACTGGGCATACTTTTTTTTGGATGGAGTCGTATTAAATTGGGCGCCAGCGATATTATTTTACGTTTAAAGGTCATGATCAATCTGATCAATGTTTCGCTTGGTGGGATAGCACAATTTCTGATCGGTACCTCGAGCTGGGTTTTCTTAATGAGAATTATGTCGGAATTCGGCAGCGAGGTTTTGGCGGGTTATACAATTGCGATAAGGGTAATGATGTTTACATTCATGCCGGCCTGGGGGATGAGCAATGCGGCAGCTACCTTAGTCGGACAAAACCTGGGTGCAAAGCAGCCCGACAGGGCGGAGCGCTCGGTTTGGATCACGGGGAAGTATAACGCCATTTTTATGTTATCCGTTTCATTGGTATATCTCATTTTTGCTCCGGAGATCATTGGATTATTCAGTCAGCAAACCGAGGTAGTAGAAAACGGTTCCCTTTGTTTACGGATTGTGGCTGCAGGCTATCTCTTTTATGCCTATGGGATGGTCATATCCCAGGCTTTCAATGGGGCGGGGGACACCCGTACGCCTACTAAAATTAATTTTATAGCCTTCTGGTTATTCCAATTGCCATTTGCCTATCTGGCTGCCATAACCTTCGAACTAGGTGCATTAGGAGTGTTTTTGGCCATCACACTGGCCGAAGTAATGCTGTCGGTCATCGCCATGATCTGGTTCCGCAAAGGCTATTGGAAAAAAGTTGAGGTATAAGCCTTTTTTGTACATTTATGGGGCTAAATAAACAGGAAATGCAGGAAAAAGAAAAAGGTCTAAATACGATTTGCACCCATACCGGGGAGTTGAAGGACGAAACGTATAAAGGAGCAGTGTCTCCGCTTTATATGAGCACCTCCTATGCTTTTGAGGATGTTGAGGTAAAAAGATATCCCCGCTATTTCAATACTCCCAACCAACAAGCTTTATCAGAAAAAATTGCGGCCCTGGAAAAAGCCGAATCAGCGCTCATATTTGGTAGTGGTATGGCCGCCATCAGTACTTCTCTACTGGCCTTTTTGCGCGCTGGTGATCATGTGGT
>JBDNAQ010000378.1:0-12318 GCA_039768345.1 Flavobacteriaceae bacterium | reverse complement strand
TGAACTTCCTTATCGATCTTGGCTTCGACCTTTGCTACATGGTCTTCTACCAGCACATCGGCACGGTATCTCTTTTTAGAATCTTTATTATCTATCAGGGGGTCGTTAAAGGCATCTATATGGCCGGAAGCTTTCCAGGTGGTAGGGTGCATAAAAATAGCTGAGTCGAGCCCCACGATATTTTCGTGCATCTGCACCATGGCCTGCCACCAATACTCTCTAATGTTCTTCTTTAATTCAGCACCATTCTGGCCATAGTCGTACACCGCACTCAGGCCATCGTAAATTTCGCTAGACTGGAATACATAGCCGTATTCTTTAGCATGCGAAATCACTTTTTTAAAAACCTCTTCTTGCTTTGCCATTCGGCAAAAATAGAATATTAGGCTAAATGTGCATCAATTATTTAAGCTGAAATTCTGTGGTGGTAAGAAGCCTCTGGTCTTCGAATACATTAAGGGTATAGTTGCCGGGCTGAAGTGACCCTTCTGGAACGGTAATAAAATCGCAAATTACTACATCCTCGCCTACATAGATAACCTCTACTCTTTTACTGTAGATGTTACCGCTAACCGAAATAGTATTGGCGTTATCTTCAATTACGCCCATATTGGGTCCGAGGAACTGAAAATAAATTACCTTTTCGCGTGCTGTCGCATCACCATCGCCGAGCAGTGTTACACATCCACGAAGCTTTTCGATGGTAGACGCTTTATTGGTTTTGATAGGTCTTCCACCTCGCAGACGGAATCCGTTCCCCTCTCCGTTTTCAAGCTGGAGATAATCCTTTCTGTTTAACTCCTGATTGAGTTCCTGATTTTTTCGTCTTAATTCTGCTTCTACCTCAGCCAGTGAGCTGCTTTTTCCGCGAAGTTCTTCGATCTGTTTCCTGGTCTCCTCATACTTGTCGGAGAGCAACATATTATTATATTTTAGGAAATTGTTTTTGAGCTTAAGACTGTCGTAACTCGCTTCTAAAATCCTAAGTTCCTTGCGGTACTCTGTTAGTTTGGTCACCGTGAAGTTAAGTCGGCCTACCGAGTCTATCAATTCCTGGATACGGAATCTGGAATCCTGAAGTTCGATCTCATTTACTTCGTTGAGTGCAGCAAGCCTATCGACCTCGGTTTTCATCAGGGTAAGATCCTTTACCAGCAAAGATTTTTCTTCCTCAAGATAGCTTATCTGAGCCTCAGACTGAGCATAGCTGTAATAAAAGGCAATAAGTATGCCTATGATCACCGCTACCAGCGCTGCCAGGATTATTTTATAATTGAATTTACTATCTTGATTATCCATGCAATGAGGCTAAGTTATAATAAGGATTTATCGTCAAGATTTTGTTATATACCAAATTATCAAATATAGTAAATGACCTAAACTCAATACTGTTTCCCATACTGTGTTTTGGATGTAATGCACGATTATATCGAGGAGAGCAGATCATGTGTACCTTTTGTCGGAACCAATTGCCACTTACCGAGTACAGTTTTAACGAAGAAAATGCAGTTGATCGTATATTTTATGGTCGAACCGACATTAAAAAAGCCTCTTCTTTCCTGTTTTATACCGAAAATGGTATCGTGCAAAATCTGATTCATCATCTGAAGTACAGAAATCAGCCCGAAATAGGTCGGTTTTTAGGCGACTGGTTCGGGCAATTATTGGTTCAAAATGGATTTTTAGATCCGATTGACCTTGTTATACCTGTTCCCTTACATCCCATCAAACTAAAAAAGAGGGGATATAATCAGGTAGATCTTTTTGCTCAAAAACTGGCAGAACACCTGGAAGCTGCCTTTAATTCGAAGATTTTGCTAAAAACTGCCAACACCAAAACACAAACCCGAAAAAGTAGAAACTTAAGGTGGCGCCAGACACCCGATTTATACATTCTGAGCGATCCTTCCCTGGTCAGCGGCAAGTCTGTTCTCCTGGTCGATGACGTAATTACAACCGGATCTACTATAGAGGCATGCACCCGGGCCCTTCTTAAGGCTCCGAATGTAAAAATTTACGTTGCCACCATGGCTGTAGTTCCTTAATTTTATGGTTCTTTAAATTAGTTGTTTATTTGCTTCATATTAACGGGTAATGGGAATTCTTCCACGATTTTTTGCATTCTGTTTTTTTGCATTACTCCTCGCAGCATTTGTTCAGTGCGCCCGAAGGGGAACGCCTTCTGGCGGACCTAAGGATGAAGAGCCGCCAGTTCTGATCAAATCAGAGCCCGACACAATGAGTACTAATTTCACCGCAAAGAAAATCAGATTGTATTTCGACGAACTCATAAGGTTGAACGACATACAAAACCAACTGATAGTGTCTCCGCCCCTAAAATATCAACCCGAGGTAAGTCCGCAGGGAGGCACGGCTAAGTATGTTGAAGTTGTATTGAAAGACACCCTCCAGGACAGCACCACCTATACACTTAATTTCGGAGAGAGTATAGAGGATAACAATGAAGGCAATCCCAGTTCCTTTTTAACCTATGTCTTCTCAACCGGAGATTATATCGACTCACTTCAAATAAATGGCATTGTCGGTGATGCTTTTAACAAGGATGCGGATGAATTTATCAGTGTGATGCTTTATGATATTGATACTGCATATACAGATTCGACGGTTTTTAAAAAGCTCCCCAATTATATCACCAATACCCTTGATAGTACCATCGTTTTTCAATTACGCAATTTAAAAGAAGGACGGTATGCGCTCATCGCCATTAAAGATAAGAACAGGAACAATCTTTTTGATCAGGATACAGATAAGATCGCGTTTCTGGAAGAACCCATCGATATCCCCACCGATTCATCATTTAGATTAACACTCTTTCAGGAGATCCCCAATTTCAGTATGGCCAATCCTTCCTATGCCGCCTCAAATAAGATCATCTTCGGATATAGAGGACTGCCCGATTCTATGCAGATCTCACCGCTTTCTCAGATCCCAGATACTATTAAAACCACAATTTCCCGGGAATTTGATAAGGATACACTTAATTTCTGGTTTACTCCTTTTGAGGTAGATTCGCTGGTTTTTGAGGTTAAAAATACTGCCTTTGGACAGATCGATACATTTACAGTCAAAACCAGGAAATTAGCGGCCGATTCGCTGGTTATCAGTAGTAGTCATAGAAGCAAGATCAATTTTGAAGATCAGTTTTACATTCGTTCCAACATTCCTATTACCAACGTAGATACCTCTACGATAACTATCTTAAATCAGGATTCGGTTAAGGTAGGATTTGGCACCGAACTGAAATTGAGTGAAAACAGGATAGATATCAATTTTGAAAAGGAGCCTAATTCTACCTATTTCATGTCTGTGTTGCCGGGATTTTTGACCGATTTTTTCGAGCAGACCAACGATACAATACTTTACCGCTTGTCAACAGAAAGCTTTGCCGATTTAGGAAATTTGAGGCTAAATCTGGAAGGTGTGATTGCCTATCCGATTATTCTTCAGCTGACCGATGAAAAAGGGGAAACAAAAAGAGAGATCATCGCAGAAGGACCCCGGTCGTTTGAGTTCAACAATATAGAACCTGGTATTTACCTCATTCGGCTTATAATCGACAGCAATGCCAACAAGATTTGGGATACCGGCAATTATCTTGAAAAAAGACAGCCCGAAAAAGTGATGTACTATCCTCAGACCATAGAGGTTAGGGCAAATTGGGAACTGGAACAGACCTTTACGATCGGAGGCTGAAAGAGTCCCTGTCTTGTAAAAATTTCAACTCCTCGCGGGTAGTCCTGAGGTGTTCTTTTTGTAGCTCCGCATATATTATTTCTTCCTTATCCGAAAAGACAAGGCAATCTCCCAAACTGTCATATACGGCTGAATGACCAGGATAGCTAAGACCGTTTTCATCTGTGCCGATCCGGTTCACACCAACGCAATAAACCATATTCTCGATGGCCCTTGCCTTTAAGAGCGTATCCCATGCGGCTACTCTGGTCGATGGCCAATTGGCCACATAAAGCAATACATCGAAATCTTCGGTATTACGCGACCAAACCGGGAAACGAAGATCGTAGCAAATCATAGGACAAATCCTAAAACCTTTAAACGGGATTATATTCCTGCTGTGCCCTTTTGAATACACCTTATCCTCACCGGCCAGAGTAAAAGTATGTCGCTTGTCGTAGAGCCACTGGTTTCCTTCATGATCCACAAAATACAAGCGGTTAAAAAAATGGCCATCCTCAAAAGCGATGGTGCTGCCGGTTATGGCACAGCGGTGCTTTTGAGCCATTTCATCCAGCCAGGAGGGTGTTTTGGACAATTCTGCAGGATCAATTTTACCCGGTTCCATGGTAAAGCCGGTGGTAAACATCTCTGGTAATACTATAAGATCTGAGCCCCGAACATGCTGAATAAGACCTTCCAAACTACGACGGTTCGCCTCCGGATCTTCCCAAACCAGGGTAGACTGTACCAGGGCGATTTTCAATTGATCTTCCATAGACATTAAAAGTATTAATATTCTATAGATTATCCATCGCCTACTTTAAAGGCGTTAATATCTACTGATCCCGGCGGTGAGCTAATATTTACAGCATATACCATCTCTGTAAGACTTTCCAATAGTAATCGATTTCCATATACTTTTTATGTATTTTCTTACGTTTAAGAATATGTTTGCTTTGCTAACCCAAAATATCATCTAATTGAAAACAGTTGATTTTTATCTTAACCTCAAAGATTCCCCGGCCTGTATAGCCATACTCGACCTGCAGCTAAAAATATTAAGCCATTCAGAGAAGCTCGTTCAAGAATCATTCACGGATGAAAAGGACCTTAAAGGGCAGGTATTTTATGAGATCTTCCCTTCTTTCCCGAAAAAACTCAGATCTCTCAAGGTCGACTCATTTGATGGAAAGACTTTTATTGAGGAAACTGAAAGATATCAGTGTTCGGGACAAAGAACATATTGGTATAGGTGGAAAATATATTACTGGACGGATGAGTCTGACGATCAAGGAAGGATTACGGTGGTTCGTGAAGATGTAACCGATTCGAAACGCAGCGAGGAATTCCTTGCTAATTCATTAAAGGTAGCGCGTATTGGAGGCTGGGAAGTAGACCTTATCAACAACCAGATGATTTGGACGGATGTTACGCGGGAAATCCATGAAGTAGACGCGGATTTTATCCCCAACCTGGAAGAGGGTATCAACTTCTACAAAGCTGGGGAAGACCGTGAAAAGATCACCACCCTTGTTAGCGATGGGATCCGTGATGGCAAAGCCTGGGACACGGAACTTCGAATCATAACGGCCAAGGACAGGGAAGTCTGGGTACGGGCCAAAGGGGAAGCGGAGATCGTGGATGGGAAGTGTATTCGTTTATATGGTACCTTCCAGGACATCGATGAGCGAAAAAGGATGGAGTTGAAGTACCAGGAGGTATCCCAAAGAATGTCCCTCGCCACCGATGCGGCCAATGTAGGTGTATGGGATTACAATGTTGTAGACAATACACTGGTATGGGACGATAATATGTACCGTCTTTACGGGATACGTAGGGAAGATTTTTCTGGAGTCTACGAAGCCTGGGAATCCGCAGTTCATCCGGAGGATCAGGAAGACGGAAAGAATAGGATCGGGATGGCCATTTCCGGGGAGAAGGAATTCAACACCGAGTTCAGGGTGGTCTGGCCGAACGGGGAAATTCACTTCATAAGGGCCTTCGCCATAACACAGCGTAATGAATCGGGGGAAGCTCTGCGAATGATAGGCACCAATTGGGATATTACTGAAATAAGACAGGCCGAGGCTAAACTCAAAAATCTATTGGATATCACCAGTGAACAGAACAAAAGCCTGATGAATTTCGCGCATATCGTATCGCATAACCTGAGGTCTCATGCGAGTAATCTATCGATGCTTACCGGCTTTCTTTCCAAGGAAAAGCAGGAGGAGGAGAAAATTAAACTGGTTGAGATGCTCGATGAGGCATCGGAAAGCCTTAATGAGACAGTAAGACACCTTAACGACGTGGTGCATGTTAAGACCGGAACTTCTGAAAAGATCAAACCCGTAAATCTATGTAAAGCGCTAAAGGCTGTTCAAAAAAATCTCCGGGTGTTGCTACAGGAAAAAAATACCCGCTGTGTAATTGATGTCCCCACCGATATCACGGTCAATGCGATACCTGCTTATCTGGATAGTATTCTGCTAAACTTATTCACCAACAGCCTGAAATACAGCCACCCTGATAAGGATCTGGAAATAAGTATCCATACCCGGAAAGACGGTGATTTTCTGTGGCTGAGTTTTGCCGATAACGGCTCGGGGATCGACTTAGAACGTTATGGCGACAAGATATTTGGTATGTATAAAACCTTCCACCGGCATAAAGATGCCAAGGGGATCGGACTCTTTATCACCAAAAACCAGATCGAAGCCATGAACGGTAGTATTGAGGTGGAAAGCGAAGTGGGCGAGGGTACCACATTCCATCTGCGTTTCGAACTGACTGAATCTAATTCTGGTTTATCATGAAAGCAATGGGCGATGTATGTATTATAGATGACGACCATATCTTTATCTATGGCGTAAAAAGATTGATCAGGGAAACCGCTTTTTGCGATGAATTATTGGTATACCATAACGGAGAAGATGCGCTGGAGGAATTAAAAGAGCGACTCAACAATAAACTCGAACTTCCTGGAATTATCTTCCTCGACCTCAACATGCCCATGATGACCGGCTGGGAATTCCTGGATGAATACCTGCAGATCAAAACAAAGGACCCTTCACAGACCCAGGTCTATATTATAAGCTCTTCGGTAGATCCAAAAGACCTGCTCAAGATAAAAGAGTATGAGGTAATCCGCAATTATATCCTAAAACCGGTGAGGATAGACGATCTGGAAAAGATCCTGGCGGAGCAGGGCTAAGTACTATCGCTCTCCAGGAGTGAAGTCTTCGGGTGCAAGCAAAGCTTGTCTAATAGTTCCGGATTCACCAGAATCATTAAATATTATCCATTCTTCGAACAGATACTCCGGGCGTCCCATAGTAATTTCAGGTCGCCTAAAAGCACCCCCATCTTCAAACTCATGGTTTGTCCCGGATCCATCTTCTCCTGGCAGACCAAATCGGTCGATAATATTGTTAAACGGGTCTGCCAATTCTAAGTTATCATCACCATTAGAATCTGCAGCGGAGTTAGAACCTGCCACCAGATCCGGTTTAAATCCATACATGTGTTCAAAACCAGATGAATCTGCGGCTATAACGAATGTTTTATTTGATTCAATTACCTGCCCTGTAAAAAGAACACTAGATCCAATCTCTGTATTTCCATTGGTATAACGACGCAATGTCCAACTATTCAAAGGAATATCCTCTGGGCCGCTATTGTACAATTCCACAAATCTGGCGTCAGTTTCATTCTCCGGATCTGCAATTTCAGAAATGAATACCTGAGCTGTGGTGAATAGCTCCCGGGATTCCGAGCATCTATTGTCAACAAAATCTATATCGCTTGTATCGCGGATTATGAGCACATAGTCTTTTCCCTCTTTATGTAACAAACCCCTGATCCTGCCGCGCCCCTCAGGTAACATCTCGGCCTGAAAATCAGAATATCCACTATTCCTCAGTCTTACTGCTCGTTCTAAACAATCATGAAGTGTACGATAGGTTTCTTCTTTATGCAGTGCATATGTCTCTCCTAATTCTTCTGTTACAAATTCGAGATTTTCTAATTCGACCAGGGTATTGATCAGACTTTCAGTCAGGGAATCAATAGTTATTTTGGTGGGTTTAATCGATTTGCGATCGCCACATGAATAAGAAATATGTTTTTGAGCGGCCAGGCCGGGTAGCCTGCTGATTCCCAATGTGCCAAAATTATTGGTTGCACTACCGATTTTGTAAATCCCATTGCTCCTACCCAAATACAATCCCTTAAGATCGACCAATACTCTTGTTCCTACTGGAAAAAGTAAATGCAGGTCGGTAAGATCAACTTCCACCTGAACCCCGCCAGAAGGTTCAGAGTTCATATCCTGTAAATGAAGTGAACGAAAAAAATTTCCCGACTTATCCGATGAAATTACATAGCCCTCTATTCTGAGATCATTATATATTTCTATAACCCGCTCGTTACCCAATAGTTCTTTAAGCTCATCAAATCCAATATTGCCCACAAGGCTGTCATTGCAAAGATGATCAGGAACTGAAAATTCGGTTTGTAAACCGCAGGAATTTGCAAGTAAGCAAAAGATCGGGACTATAATGGCTCTATACATCGTTTCAATCTGATTACTATTAAAAGTTGATTGAAAAGTTCAAAAAGTAAGTTCTTCCATAACCTGCCCAGTATTTTGGCCCAAAGGAGGGTTGGCCACTAAGCTGGTCCTGATAAACTTGCCCATAATTCCCGTTTCGGCTTTGTTCAAAGCCGCCAGCCATGAATTCCGTGTCCAACAAATTAGAGATGCTTAGAAAAAGTGATATGTATTTTTTATCCCAAATCCAAGATTTACCAAAAGTTAGATTGAGCAAGTAGACTTCCGGCAGAGGTTTTTGATTGAGTACTTTTTTGATGTTCTCCTCCGTAGCATTAGGAAAATAATCACCAGACTCAGGGTCTAATTTAAAACTCTCCGTTCTGGTTATTGGCGATAGACTTATATAATTATTCGCCAGCCTGTTCAAGGTAATTCCCGTCCACCAGAACTTTGGATCTCTGTAATCAACCCCAAAGGAAAAGGCCTGGGCAGGTCCTCGTGCCAGGTTCATATTTTTGATATTGGCTATGCCAAGATCTTCTTCTCCCTCCACGTTAATAAGTTCTTCTTCAGGGCCAGATATATCAAAATTAATGCTGACCTCAGGGTTATTAGCATAGATAAATTTCGAAACAGAAGCAGCCGCACTTATTGTAATGGACGATGATGGCATAAATGAAACTCCACATTCGATTCCCGCGTGCAGTTTGTCCACGTTTGGGAGTACTTGCTGTACAAAATCGGAACCTACCCCCGAATCCACAAAGAAAAAATTAATATCTGTTGTTCGCCTGAAACGAGTATAATAGCCGGTAATTCTACCCGACAGACTGGGAAGCTCAAGGCGATAACCCAGATCTGCGCTGTAGACTAGTTCGTTTGAATTCTTATCGATAATATTGTTGTTTTCCCTTGGATTAACAAAAACATTGACAAGCACCTTAGGCCTGTAAGAATAGTAAGCATTGCTCTCAAAACGATGACGCTTAGTCAGCTCATATGAGATGCCGCTTTTTAGGCCGTAGCCATTGCAATCAACCGGCCTGCTTGAGCCTAATGAGTTCTCAGGATATCTTTCATTGCGAAATAACCCTTCCCTCGTATAGGTGGTAACATAGTACTGCCCTGCGATAAAACCGTTCCACCTGCTAGAACCAAATCGCCACTGCACAAATCCATCCATATGCCCCGACTTTACTTGGTAGTGGTATCCGAACAAATCACCTTCCTCTCTAACCGGATCCTTATCCAACTGATTCATCGTATTGGAAAAAGCATCAATATCTTCATGATATTCAGCGCCCAAGAGATCATTTATTCTTGCGTAATAAGTTCTCTTGAAATTCGAAATATTAAAGCCTAAATCGAGGAAGGAAGAGGCCCCCAATTTCCAGTTTAGTTGAAAATGACCACGCCAACTGTTGCCCTCAGAAGAATCTTCATATAAAATATAAGATGCTTTTCCATCATTACTGAATGACTGATTTATCTGGTATAGTTTTGCCCAATTTAATTGAGGATCAGCTTTAAAAGTTTCTGTGGTAATTCTTGCTCCCAGGAAATCTGCACCGATAGGACTGTTGATATAGTAGCTTGGCAGGTTCCGGTAATAATCCGGATTTGGATTGGGTGCATTGTAATATCCAAGTCTGCTGTTGGCCTGAATTCCCCATTGATACGAGGCTCCGGCTTCTATATCGAGTTTGCGGCTCCTGTGGTAAAAATTTATCATGCAGATGGGTTCCTCTACCTGCTTTATCCTGGAGTTGCGGATTTTGGCATTCTGATAACCCCAAAATGGATTATACCTGCGTCCGCCAAGATCTATCAACTCCTGTGTGATCGCCGCTTTTGAACCTCGTGTGTTTGAGGCATATATACCTGTAAAATAAATCCCATTTTCATTGTCAAACTGATATTCCAGAGCACCAAACAGTGAGTGGGACTTGTAAGCGGTGCCTTCAAAAAATGCACTTTCAGCCCAACGATAAGAGGCTGAGACAGAAAAACAAAAGCCTTTATCTTCGGGTGGCTGACTGGTATATGTAGTCATAATCCTGGTAGAATACGTACGGTTAGACAATGAACTCGAAAAGCGCAATCCGGGCCGTAATCCGCCAGGTCGTGTATCGATATTAAGAACTCCAAGAACATCGCCGAAATTCCAGGGATTAGCCTGAAGACCTAATATATGCTGTTGGTTTCGGGTTACATCATTAAGCCCGCCCCAATTGCTCCATCGTGGTCTTCCCCTTAACATCCGGTTCATCGGGATACCATTTATCAGAACCAGGCCGTTTCGGGAATCGTATCCTCTAATTCTAAAAAACACCTGGCCAAAATCAAAAGCCGCTCTTTTGATCAAAAGATCCCTGGTCGCAGCTAGAGGACCCAGGTTCGGCTCATTATCCGACAAACTACTTAACGATTCCTCAGCCAGAACCAATTGACTATTGTCCTGTAATGTTTCCTGGTCCAATTCAAGAAAAATCCTTCCTAAATCTATCTGCAATTCAATAATTTCTATTGGAATCCGCTGAATAGCATATGGTATTTGCTCCAGTATCAATATATCGGTAGAACTGCCAGAGTACTCAATAGTAAATTTTCCATCACCATCTGTATGGGTGATAAAATCGCTGCTTTCAAATGACAGTTTCACCCCTTTCAGAGGCTTTTGGTTAATCCTGCCAAAAACTTCGCCTTTGATCATTGTTGTTTGAGCAGAACCGGAAAAACCGATAATTAACATAAAGCCAATGAGACTTTGCATTGGCATCCAGGAATATCTCATATCATCTATCATTCATCCCAAAACATATATCCCCAAATAGATTTTTAAGAGAATGCTAAGTAGGTCATCATAAATACTTATCAATCCTCTATTTGATGGTTTCAATTTCCAGGTAAAATAGATTTGCTTACTGCAGATTCCTTGCGGACTTGAACTGTACATTTAACTATGAAAAGAAACTTGAGAATTTACCTTTCACTTCTTTTCCTATTGTATTTTGGATGGTCCGGGCTCTTTGCACAACACGATAAATATGCAATTCGATCAGTATTCTTTTATAATGTAGAAAACCTCTTTGATACTATTAATGACCCAAAGACCTTCGATGATCCTAGGACAACTCAAGGGAAGGACAAATGGAATGCCAAACGTTATAATACAAAACTAGACCGACTAGCCAGGGTCATCAGCAGCTTTGGCCCGATTGACTCTACCAAAGGACCAGACCTCTTGGGACTATGTGAAGTTGAAAACCATGCCGTGCTAGACGACCTGGTTCACCATCCACAGCTCCTTGGTTTCCAATATGGAATTATACATGGTGATTCGCCAGATGAAAGAGGGATGGATGTAGCGCTTGTGTATAAACGCTCAGCATTCATTCCAATAGCATTCCAGGAACATCGCTTATGGTTGTTTAATGAAGAACAGGAAGTCGAATACACCCGTAATCAATTGGTTGTAGCGGGCCAAATGGACGAGGAAGAATATCATATCATAGTCAATCATTGGCCATCCAGAAGGGGGGGCGAAGCACGTTCCAAGCCATATCGTATAGCAGCAGCTAAACTCACTGATCGGATATTGGATTCGATAAAAAGCCTGTCAGAAGATCCCAGAATTATAGTGATGGGTGATTTTAATGATAATCCTATCGACGCCAGCATAAAGCATGTTTTAAAAGCCACAGGCAGTAAAGATTCGAGTACCTCCGAAACACTCTTTAACCCGATGGAAAAACTATTCAGAAAAGGAATAGGATCATTGGCCTACAGAGACAAATGGAGTTTATTCGACCAGATCATTCTTTCAGGGAATCTGACAAGAAAATCCAAAGGCAGGTACTATTTCTGGCAAGCTGGAGTTTACAAACCCGATTTCCTCATCGATCCAAGAGGAAGATATAAGGGTTATCCGTTCCGGACCTATGCTGCCGGCAAATACCAGGGAGGATATAGCGATCATTTCCCTGTTTATGTATGGCTCATAAAGAAACTTAAATAACTTGTCAATTAAACCACTGCCCCCAGGGGATACGGCTAAGGATAAAGAT